>NZ_DASWOM010000024.1:0-35337 GCF_036398755.1 Acerihabitans sp.
TATAAGCCCTGCGCAAGCGAAACATTCGCCGACGCGATATTAACCCGGCCGCAAGCCGCAACTCCCCCTCTCCACGGCCGACCGCTTCGGCCCCATCGGCACGCTTTCCCTTTAACCCGCCCGATTTAAGCACGGTGTTAAGCCGTATCCCCTCCTTAACCCCATGCTTATTCCCTTCCTGGCGTTTTATGCCGATAATAGTTCTAGCATAAAGAGATACCCCGATGAGACTATGGGTATAGTGGGCTATTGTTACATTTTCAGCGAAAAGGAGTCTCTGTGAAACTGGATGAAATCGCGCGCCTGGCAGGCGTTTCGCGCACAACCGCCAGTTATGTGATTAACGGTAAAGCGAAACAGTACCGCGTGAGCGATAAAACCGTTGAAAAGGTGATGGCGGTGGTGCGCGAGCATAACTACCATCCCAACGCGGTGGCCGCCGGTCTTAGGGCGGGGAGGACTCGATCCATTGGCCTGGTGATCCCCGATCTGGAAAATACCAGCTATACCCGCATCGCCAACTATCTCGAGCGCCAGGCGCGCCAGCGTGGCTATCAGTTGCTGATCGCCTGTTCCGAGGATCAGCCGGATAATGAAATGCGCTGCGTTGAACATCTTTTGCAACGGCAGGTGGACGCCATTATCGTTTCCACGGCCCTGCCGCCGGAGCATCCGTTTTACCAGCGCTGGGCCAAGGACCCTTTCCCCATTATCGCGCTCGATCGCGCGCTCGATCCCGAACATTTCATAAGCGTAGTGGGGGCCGACCGGGACGATGCGGAAATGTTGTCGCGGGAACTGCGCAGTTTTCACGGCGCGTCGATTTTATATTTGGGCGCATTGCCAGAACTGTCGGTAAGCTTCCTGCGCGAGCAGGGCTTCAGGCGGGGGTGGGAAGGGGACGCCAGGCAGCCTGATTTTCTGTATGCCAATAGCTATGAGCGCTCATCCTCGGCGGCGTTGTTCAGCCAGTACCTAGAGACGCATGATATGCCGCAGGCGATTTTCACCACCTCGTTTTCCCTGCTGCAGGGGGTAATGGATGTGACGTTGAAGCGTAGCGGCCGGCTGCCGCCCGATCTGGCGATCGCCACCTTCGGTGATAATGAGCTGTTGGATTTCCTGGAGTGTCCGGTGCTGGCGGTGGCGCAGCGTCATCGCGAAGTGGCGGAGCAGGTGCTGGAACTGGTGCTGGCGAGCCTGGACGAGCCACACAGGCCGAAACCGGGGCTGACCCGTATCAGACGCAGCCTGTTTCGCCGCGGTTCGCTCAGCCGCGCCTGAGCGCTGTATGCATCCATTAACGCAACCTATGTAAGCCCGCCGCCGGCGGGCTTGGTTTAAGCAGGAAAGTTAATTGACGTAACCTGTGACATTGAATAACCGGCGGCAATACTCAAGAAAATAGCCGTAAGCCACGCCCAGGATCATCGACCCCACCGCATTAGTGGTGACCGCGGTCAAAATCTGTTCGTAATCCGCGCCGACCGCCAGCAGAATCAGGACATACACCGGCGACTGAAAACTCACGTACGCCAGCAAATCGGCAAGGTTACGTACCCAAAATCGATTCGGGCCATGCCTGCGCGCCAGTCTGAGCACCGCGTCGCGATACTGGCCGAACGGCCAGGCGATAACAATGTTGACCGGAACGGAAATCAATCGTGAATATAAGGATTGTTCCAGCGTCATGCCGGACAGCAGGACCTCGATTATCATCCCTGCGATAAAGCAATACACCACCAAAGCAAATGTGTCAGCCGCGGCCATGCGCAGACGAGACGAGCGCGAAAACATAACGGGTAACTCCAAAGGAAAAAAAGTCGCCGGAGTGATGCGATAACGCATCGGAGATAGTGTATTGTGGTGTGTATTCTATGATGCATAGAGTACATCACTGGATGCTAGTAGTTAACTAGCTAATAGTTTTTATTTTATTCATATCAGCAGCTCCTTGTGCTATGTTTTCGGCGTTGATCTTCACGTTAGGCTATTTCATACGGCTTGAAAACTTAAATGATTTATTTTCAAGAAGTTATGTAGCGCTGGTTGGTGAGCGGTTTGGGTTTGGCGGCGGTTGTTCGCGGATATAAGTGGCAAAGCACCCATTTCTACACTAAAAATTTGCGTTAAGAATATTCTGGATTGGCTAATTGAGCTGGACATTCATAAATAAAATTGCGGATAAAATCGCCAGTTTTATTGGTAAATAAAAGTAAAGACAACATTATTAATGCCGCTTTATCGTTATATTTCCCCGCGCCTTTCCGGCGCCCGCCGCGGCGACGATTATAAAAAAACTGCGCTAAAACAAATCCACCGTCGATCGGGCTGATATGGCCATTGAGCGCGGCGCGGCGGAGGGCGTATAATCTGCCGTGGCGACCGCCGGCCCCCTTTGGCGGCCTGGTTTGGGTTTATATCAAAAAATTGCTAATTTTTAATCAAAACACCGCATTTATGAATATCATGATGTTATTAGTGTACTTTTTTGCCCCTCTGCAACTAATTCCCGTCAGAGTTTCTTAATTGATGCATAAATAATCCCATTCTTGCTCGTTAGTAGCTTGACAATGTTTTAATACCATTCGTACACTCTTTTGCGTGGGAATAAGTGGGGTTTCGTGGTGAAAAGGGTTTTTCGGGGGTAAATCGACATATGTTCCGTGGGGCAACGTTGGTTAATCTCGACAGTAAAGGCAGGCTAGCCGTGCCAACCCGCTATAGGGAAAAGCTGATCGAGGAGACGGAAGGATTAATGGTTTGCACCATTGACCTGCACCAACCATGCCTGTTGCTTTATCCGCTGCCTGAATGGGAAGTGATTGAACAAAAGCTTTCCCGCCTGTCGAGCATGAACCCCGCCGAGCGGCGCGTGCAGCGGCTGTTGCTGGGACATGCCAGCGAGTGCCAGATGGATGGCGCCGGCCGGCTGCTTATCGCGCAAACATTACGGCTTCACGCCGGACTTACCAAAGAAGTGATGCTGGTCGGGCAATTCAATAAATTTGAATTGTGGGATGAACAGACCTGGTATCAACAAGTCAAGGACGATATAGACGCTGAACTGTCGGCGCAGGAGCCCCTCTCTGTGCGACTACAAGACTTGTCACTATAGCTATGGCAGAAACTTATCAACATACCACCGTCTTGCTGGATGAAGCGGTTAACGGCCTGAACCTGCGCGCCAATGGCATTTACATTGACGGCACCTTCGGTCGCGGTGGTCATTCCCGTCTGATCCTGTCCCAGTTGGGGGCGGACGGACAACTGCTGGCTATTGATCGCGATCCGCAGGCCATTGAAGCCGCGCGCGCCATAGACGACCGCCGGTTCAGCATTATCCACGGCCCGTTTTCCGCCATCGCCGACTATATGGCCGAACGCGGGCTGACCGGGCGTATCGACGGCATCCTGCTGGATTTGGGCGTGTCGTCGCCGCAGCTTGACGATCCGCTGCGCGGCTTTTCCTTTATGCGCGACGGCCCGCTGGATATGCGTATGGACACCACCCGCGGACTGTCCGCCTCCGAGTGGCTGGTCAAGGCCGGCGCCGACGATATCGCCTGGGTATTGAAGACCTTCGGCGAAGAGCGGTTTGCCAAACGCATCGCCCAGGCCATCGTGGAAAAAAATCAGCAGTCGCCCATGACCCGTACCCATGAGCTGGCCGAACTTATCGTGAACGCCAGCCCGTTTCGTGAAAAGCATAAGCACCCGGCGACCCGCAGTTTCCAGGCGATTCGCATTTATATCAATAGCGAACTGGAAGAACTCGAACGGGCGCTGGATAGCGCCCTTGGCGTATTGGCGCCCGGCGGGCGACTGTCGGTCATCAGCTTTCACTCGCTGGAAGATCGGCTGGTAAAACGTTTTATCCGCGACCATAGCCGCGGGCCGCAGGTGCCGGCGCGCATGCCGCTGACCGAAGCGCAGATTGCCGAGCAGGGAGGCGCAGCGCAGCTCAGGCCGGTGGGCAAAATGCAGCCGTCGGCGCGGGAAGTGGCGCAAAACCCGCGCGCGCGCAGTTCTGTTTTACGTTTTGCCGAGAGACTGCCGTCATGATCGGCAACGAACGACACGGTCTGGTCGGGGTTATCGGCGGCGATTTGCTGCGCAAAGGCAAAATTCCGTTCATCTTGCTGGTCGCCGTACTGGTGTCCGCGATTCTGGTGGTGACGACCACCCATGAAACGCGGCGCTTAACCGCCCAGCGCGAGCAGTTGGTCCTGGAGCGGGATGCGCTGGATATCGAATGGCGCAACCTGATACTCGAGGAAAACGCCCTGGGCGATCATAGCCGTGTCGAACGCTTCGCCACGGAAAAACTGATGATGCAGCATGTGGATCCTTCACAGGAAAATATTGTGGTTCAACCTTAACGCAACCGGATAATAAAACATTAGATGAAAGCCGCGCGAGCGATAAAATTGAAACGCTATGTAGATCAGGCCAGCTTTGTCAGCTGGCGCTTTGCGTTGTTATGCGGCTGTATTTTACTTGCGTTGCTGGGTCTGGTTTTTCGCGTTGGTTATCTGCAGGTTATCAATCCCGACATGCTGGTGCGCGAGGGCGACATGCGTTCCCTGCGCGTGCAGGAAGTGCCCACCGCGCGCGGCATGATTAGCGATCGCGCCGGCCGTCCGCTGGCGGTCAGCGTGCCGGTCAACGCCATCTGGGCCGACCCGAAGGAAGTCAACGAACACGGCGGCATCACCGTCGACAGCCGCTGGAAGGCGTTGTCCGATGCGTTGTCCATTCCACTCGATCAAATGTCCGCGCGTATCAACGCCAATCCCAAGGGGCGCTTCGTCTACCTGGCGCGCCAGGTGAATCCCGCCATCGGCGATTACATCCACAAGCTTAAACTGCCCGGCATCTTCCTGCGCCAGGAGTCGCGCCGTTATTATCCGGCGGGGCAGGTGACCGCCCATCTGATCGGTTTTACCAATATCGACAGCCAAGGCATCGAGGGCGTGGAAAAAAGCTTCGACCGCTGGCTGACCGGGCAGCCCGGCGAGCGTACGGTGCGTAAAGACCGCTTCGGCCGGGTGATCGAGGATATCTCCACCGTCGACAGCCAGGCGGCGCATAACCTGGTGCTCAGTATCGACGAGCGGCTCCAGGCGGTGGTGTATCGCGAGCTGAACAACGCGGTGGCGTTCAACAAAGCCGAGTCGGGCACCGCGGTGCTGGTGGACGTCAACACCGGTGAAGTCCTGGCGATGGCCAACAGCCCGTCCTATAACCCCAATAACCTGAGCGGGACGACCAAGGACGTGATGCGCAACCGCGCCATTACCGATATCTTCGAGCCGGGTTCCACGGTGAAGCCGATGGTGGTGATGACCGCGCTGCAGCGCGGCGTCATCAGGGAAAACAGCGTGCTCAATACCGTGCCTTATTATATCAACGGCCATGAAATTAAAGACGTGGCCCGTTATGCGGAGCTGACCCTGACCGGGGTTTTGCAAAAATCGAGTAACGTCGGCGTTTCCAAGCTGGCGTTGGCGATGCCCTCCTCGGCGCTGGTGGATACCTACTCGCGTTTTGGCCTGGGTAAGGCGACCAATTTGGGGTTGGTCGGAGAAAGCAGTGGCTTATTTCCCCATAAACAACGGTGGTCTGACATAGAGAGGGCCACCTTCTCTTTCGGCTACGGGCTAATGGTAACGCCGTTACAGTTAGCGCGGGTCTATGCAACGGTCGGCAGCATGGGCATTTTGCGCCCGCTGTCGATAACCAAGGTCGACCCGCCGGTGGCGGGTGAGCGGGTGTTTCCCGAAACCCTGGTGCGTACCGTGGTGCATATGATGGAAAGCGTCGCGCTGCCCGGCGGCGGCGGCACCAAGGCCGCCATCAAAGGCTATCGCATCGCCATCAAGACCGGTACCGCCAAAAAGGTCGGACCCGACGGGCAATACATCAATAAATATATCGCCTATACGGCGGGCGTGGCGCCGGCCAGCCAGCCCCGTTTCGCGCTGGTGGTGGTCATCAACGACCCGCAGGCCGGCAAATATTACGGCGGCGCCGTGTCCGCGCCGGTGTTCGGCGCCATTATGGGCGGCGTGTTGCGTACGATGAACGTGGAACCGGATGCTCTTCAGACCGGAGATAAAAATGACATGGTAACTAATCAAAAAGAGGGATCAGGTGATCGATCGTAATTTGCGCGAACTGCTCGCTCCGTGGGTGCCACAGGCGCCGGAGCGCGCGCTCAGGGAAATGACGCTGGACAGCCGCGCGGCGGCGGCCGGAGATCTGTTTGTGGCCGTTGCCGGCCACCAGGCGGACGGGCGCAGCTTTATTTCCCAGGCTATTGCGCAAGGTGTTGCCGCCGTGGTGGCGGAAGCCGACGGCGAGGCCGCGGATGGCGAGCTGCGCGAGCAGCATGGCGTCCCGGTTGTCTATCTTGCCGGGCTGAACCGGCGTTTATCGGCGCTGGCCGGTCGTTTTTATGGGCAGCCTTCCCAGGCGCTGCGACTGGTCGGCGTTACCGGCACCAACGGTAAAACCACCACCACCCATCTGCTGGCGCAGTGGGCGCAGCTGATGGGCGAAACCAGCGCCGTCATGGGCACGGTCGGCAACGGGTTATTCGGCCGGGTGATCCCGGTGGCAAATACCACCGGCTCGGCCATTGATGTGCAGCAGACGCTGTTTCAACTGCGTCAGCAGGGCGCGGAATTCGCCGCCATGGAAGTGTCGTCCCACGGCCTGGTGCAGCATCGGGTGGCCGATGTGCATTTCGCCGCGGCCGCGTTTACCAACCTGAGCCGCGATCATCTTGATTACCATGGCGACATGGCCCATTACGAAGCGGCCAAATGGCGGTTGTTCGCCAGTGCCAATGTGGCGCTGCGCATTATCAACGCCGACGACGACGTTGGCCTGCGCTGGCTGTCCGTGCTGCCGGACGCGGTGGCGGTCTCCGTCGACCGGCGCCTGCCGTCACCCCTGCCCGCCCGCTGGCTACAGGCCACCGGGGTGCGCTATCACGCCGCCGGCGTGGAAATCCGGTTCGATTCCAGCTGGGGCGGCGGGCAAATCCGCAGCCGCCTTATCGGCGAGTTCAACGTCAGCAACCTGATGCTGGCGTTCGCCACCCTGCTGGCGCTGGGCTATCCGCTGGACGGCCTGGCCCGCACGGCGGGCATGCTGCAATCGGTAAACGGCCGTATGGAAGTGTTCCATGCCGTCGGCAAGCCCACGGTGGTCGTGGATTACGCCCATACGCCCGACGCGCTGGAAAAAGCGCTGGTGGCGGCCAGGCGCCATTGCCACGGCAAGCTGTGGTGCGTGTTCGGCTGCGGCGGCGATCGTGACAAAGGCAAGCGCCCGCTGATGGGCGGCATCGCCGAACAGTACGCCGACCGGGTGGTGATCACCGATGATAACCCGCGCGGCGAGGCGCCGATGGCCATTATCGACGATATCCTGGCGGGCCTGCTGAACGCCGGCGGCGCCACGGTGATTCCGGGACGGGCCGAAGCGGTAACCAGCGCCGTCATGCAGGCCGGCGAGCAGGACGTGGTGTTGGTGGCGGGTAAAGGCCATGAAGATTACCAACTGATCGGCAAGCAACGCCTGGATTATTCCGATCGGACCACCGTGGCGCGTTTATTGGGGGCGCTCGCATGATTAGCGTATCCCTCGCCACGCTGGCCCCGGTGCTGAACGCGGAATATATCGGCGCGGACAGCGCGATGGACAGCGTTATCAGCGCCGTGTCCACCGACTCGCGCGCCGTCGCGCCGTCCGGTTTATTCGTGGCGCTGAAGGGCGAGACCTTTGATGCCCATGATTTTGCGCCGCAGGCCATTGCTGGCGGGGCAATAGCCCTGCTGGTAAGTAAGCGCTTACCGGTGGACGTGCCGCAATTGCTGGTGGCCGATACCCGCCGGGCGCTGGGGTTGCTCGGCGCCTGGGTGCGCGGCCAGGTACCGGCGCGGGTCGTGGCCCTGACCGGTTCGTCCGGCAAGACCTCGGTCAAGGAAATGACCGCCGCCATCCTGCGGCAGTGCGGACGGGTGTTATATACCGACGGCAACTTCAACAATGATATCGGCGTGCCGCTGACGCTGCTGCGCCTGACGCCCGAGGATGATTTCGCGGTTATCGAGCTTGGCGCCAACCATATCGGCGAAATCGCCTATACCACCGATTTGGTCCGGCCGGAAACGGCGCTGGTGAATAACCTGTCCGCCGCCCATCTGGCCGGTTTCGGTTCCCTGAGCGGCGTGGCGCAGGCCAAAGGCGAAATTTTCGGCAGCCTGCCGCCCCATGGTCGGGCCATTATCAACGCCGATAGCCACGACTGGCCGCACTGGCAGGCGCTGCTGCAGCATAAGCAGGTATGGCGCTTCTCGCCGCAGGCGGGCGACGCGGTGGACTTTTACGCCGGCGACATCGTCGCCACCCAGGGCGGGGTGGATTTTACCCTGCATAGTCCGGCGGGCGTTTGCCGGGTGAAGCTGCCGCTGCCGGGGCGCCATAACGTGGCGAACGCCCTGGCGGCGAGCGCGCTGGCGCTGTCGGTCGGCGCCACGCTCGAGGCGGTCGCCCTCGGCCTGGCGCAGCTTAAGGCCGTGCCGGGAAGGCTGTTTCCCATTTCGCTGGGCCAGGGGCGCTTACTGCTTGACGACAGCTACAACGCCAACGTCGGTTCGATGACCGCCGCGGCGCAGGTGTTGGCCGACATGCCCGGTTACCGGGTGATGGTGGTGGGCGATATGGCCGAGCTGGGCGACGGGGAGGAGGAGTGCCATCGCCAGGTGGGCGACGCCATACGCATGGCGGGGATCGATAAAGTGTTAAGCGTCGGCAGGTTGAGCCAGGCGATAAGCCGGGCCAGCGGCCGCGGCGAACATTTCCAGGATAAAGCGTCGCTGACTTCGCGTCTGGCGCAGTTACTGTCTGAACATGCGGTAATTACCCTATTAATCAAAGGTTCACGTAGTTCCGCAATGGAGCAGGTAGTGCGCGCGTTACAGGAGAAATCGACATGTTAGTTTGGCTGGCCGAGCATTTGGTCCAATTTTATTCGGGCTTCAACGTCTTTTCGTATTTGACGTTCCGCGCCATCGTCAGCCTGCTGACCGCGTTGTTTATTTCATTGTGGATGGGACCGCATCTGATCGCCTGGCTGCAAAAACTGCAAATCGGCCAGGTGGTGCGCAGCGACGGTCCGGAGTCGCATTTCAGCAAGCGCGGCACCCCGACCATGGGCGGGCTGATGATTTTGACCTCCATCACCATTTCGGTGCTGATGTGGGCTTACCCGTCCAATCCGTATGTGTGGTGCGTGCTGTTTGTGCTGCTCGGCTACGGGGTGGTGGGTTTTATCGACGACTATCGCAAGGTGGTGCGCAAGGATACCAAGGGACTGATTGCCCGCTGGAAGTATTTCTGGCAGTCGATCATCGCGCTGGCGGTGGCGTTCACCATGTACACGGTGGGCAAAGGGACGCCGGCCACCCAACTGGTAGTGCCGTTTTTCAAGGACATCATGCCCCAGCTCGGGCTGCTGTATGTCCTGCTGGCCTATTTCGTTATCGTCGGCACCAGCAACGCGGTAAACCTGACCGACGGGCTGGACGGCCTGGCGATTATGCCGACGGTGTTCGTCGCCGCCGGGCTGGCCCTGGTGGCCTGGGCCACCGGGAATATGAATTTCGCCAACTATCTTCATATTCCCTATATCCGCTACGCGGGGGAACTGGTGATAGTCTGCACCGCCATCGTCGGCGCCGGCCTGGGGTTTTTATGGTTCAACACCTATCCGGCCCAGGTCTTTATGGGCGATGTCGGCTCACTGGCGCTCGGCGGGGCGCTCGGCACCATTGCGGTACTGTTGCGCCAGGAGTTCCTACTGGTGATCATGGGCGGGGTGTTTGTCATGGAGACCATGTCGGTGATCCTGCAGGTGGGTTCGTTCAAACTGCGCGGCCAGCGGATTTTCCGCATGGCGCCGATACATCATCATTATGAACTGAAAGGCTGGCCGGAGCCGCGCGTTATCGTGCGCTTCTGGATAATCTCGCTGATGCTGGTCCTGATTGGACTGGCGACGCTGAAGGTGCGGTAATTATGATAACCGACTACCGTGGTAAAAAAGTTGTCATTATCGGGTTGGGGCTGACCGGCCTCTCCTGCGTGGATTTTTTTATCAGCCGAAGCGTCACGCCCCGGGTGATGGACACCCGTTTTACGCCGCCGGGACTGGATAAGCTCGCGGACAATGTGGAGCGGCACCTGGGCGGCCTGAACGAAGACTGGCTGCTGGACGCGGATCTGATCGTGGCCAGCCCCGGCATTGCCCTGACGCATCCCGCCCTGGCCGCCGCCAGCGCCGCGGGCGTTGAAATCGTCGGCGATATTGAATTGTTTTGCCGCGAAGCCAGGGCGCCGATCGTGGCGATCACCGGATCCAACGGCAAAAGCACCGTCACCATGCTGGTGGGCGAAATGGCCAGGAACGCCGGCTGGCAGGTGGGCGTGGGCGGCAATATCGGCTGGCCGGCGCTGATGCTGCTAAATGAGCCTTACCAGCTGTATGTGCTGGAGCTGTCGAGCTTTCAACTGGAAACCACCGCCAGCCTGCACGCCGCCGCCGCCACCATTCTCAACGTCACCGAGGATCATATGAATCGGTATCCGCTGGGGATGCAGCAGTACCGCGCGGCTAAATTAAAGATTTATGAACAGGCCCGGGTCTGTGTGGTCAACGCCGACGATGCCCTGACCATGCCGGTGCGCGGCAACGATCCGCGCTGCGTCGGTTTTGGCGTCGGCGCCGGGGATTACCGGCTCGTGTCCCGCCCCGACGGCCAATGGCTGAGCGTCCGGGGCGAGGATGTGCTTAATACCGCCGCGATGAAGCTGACCGGACGCCACAATCACACCAACGCCCTGGCGGCGCTGGCCCTGGCCGACGCGGTGTCCATTCCGCGCACGGCCAGCCTTCAGGCGCTGGAGACCTTTAGCGGCCTGGCCCATCGTTTCCAACTGGCCTACGAGCATCGCGGCGTGCGCTGGATCAACGACTCCAAGGCCACCAATGTCGGCAGCACCGAAGCGGCGCTGAACGGTCTGGCGGTCGAGGGCACCCTGCATCTGCTGCTGGGCGGCGACGGCAAAGGGGCGGATTTCACCCCGCTGCTGCCGCTGCTGCGGGGCGAGCGCATCAGGCTTTACTGCTTCGGCCGCGACGGCGCGCAGCTGGCCGGCCTGCGCCCGGAAGCCGCGAGCCTCACCGAGACCATGGAACAGGCGATGAGATTGATTGCCGGCCGGTGCGGGGCAGGGGATATGGTTTTGTTGTCGCCCGCGTGCGCCAGTCTCGATCAGTTCCGCAGTTTTGAACACCGCGGCGATGAATTCGTGCGGCTGGCAAAGGAGTTAGGCTGATGCATATGCCGGGGACCAGCCGTTTTGGCGGAGTGAAGGATTGGATCATGGGCGTGCGCGACGTCGAGGCGCCCACCAATGTGCTCTACGATCGCACGCTGCTCTGGCTGACGCTCGGCCTGGCCTGCCTGGGTTTTGTCATGGTGACCTCGGCCTCGATGCCCATCGGCCAGCGGCTGTCCGATGACCCGTTCTACTTTGCCAAGCGCGACGCCTTTTACCTGGGGCTGGCGTTCTGCCTGTCGCTGGTGACGCTGCGCATACCGATGGAAGTCTGGCAGCGCTACAGCTCGGGCATGTTGCTGATCACCATGGTGATGCTGATGGTGGTGCTGGTGGTGGGCAGCTCGGTCAACGGCGCCTCGCGCTGGATTGCGCTTGGACCGCTGCGCATCCAGCCGGCGGAGTTATCCAAGCTGTCGCTGTTTTGCTACCTGGCCAGTTATCTGGTGCGCAAGGTGGAAGAAGTGCGCACCAACTTCTGGGGCTTTTGCAAACCGATGGGCGTGATGGTGGTGCTGGCGGTGCTGCTGTTGGCGCAGCCGGATCTGGGCACCGTGGTGGTGCTGTTCGTCACCACGCTGGCGATGTTGTTTCTGGCCGGGGCGAAGCTGTGGCAGTTTTTGTCGATTATCGGCTCGGGTATTTTTGCCGTGGTGCTGCTGGTTATCGCCGAACCCTACCGTATGCGCCGGGTAACCTCTTTCTGGGATCCCTGGCAGGATCCGTTCGGCAGCGGCTATCAGCTGACCCAATCGCTGATGGCGTTCGGCCGCGGTGAATTTTGGGGGCAGGGCCTGGGGAACTCGGTGCAAAAACTGGAGTATTTGCCCGAAGCGCATACTGACTTCATCTTTGCGATTTTAGGTGAAGAGCTTGGCTATTTCGGTGTGGTTTTAGCGCTGTTGATGGTATTCTTCGTCGCTTTTCGCGCCATGTCCATCGGACGCAAGGCGCTGGAGATCGACCAGCGTTTTTCCGGATTCCTGGCCTGCGCCATCGGCATCTGGTTCAGTTTCCAGGCGCTGGTCAACGTGGGCGCGGCGGCGGGCATGCTGCCGACCAAGGGGCTGACGTTGCCGCTTATCAGTTACGGTGGTTCAAGTTTGCTGATTATGTCCACCGCCATTGTATTGTTGCTGCGTATCGATTATGAGACGCGCCTGACCAAGGCGCAGGCATTTGTAAAGGATTCCAGATGACCGGCAAGACCAAACGTTTAATGGTAATGGCCGGCGGCACCGGCGGCCATGTATTCCCGGGACTGGCGGTGGCGCATTACCTTATGGCGCAGGGCTGGCAGGTGCGCTGGCTGGGTACCGCGGATCGCATGGAAGCCGACCTGGTGCCGAAAAACGGTATCGAGATTGATTTCATCCGCATCAGCGGATTGCGCGGCAAAGGATTACGCGCGCAGCTGTATGCGCCGGTGCGCATCTGGCGCGCGGTACGGCAGGCGAAAGCCATTATGCGCGCCTACCGGCCGGACGTGGTGCTGGGCATGGGCGGTTACGTGTCCGGTCCCGGCGGCCTGGCGGCCTGGCTGTGCGGGGTGCCGATTGTCTTGCATGAGCAAAACGGCATCGCCGGTCTGACCAACCGCTGGCTGTCGAAGATTGCAAAAAAAGTATTGCAGGCGTTTCCCGGCGCCTTTGCCAACGCCGAGGTGGTGGGCAACCCGGTGCGCACCGATGTGCTGGCGCTGCCGCTGCCCGCGGAACGTCTGCGCGACCGGCAGGGGCCGGTGCGGGTACTGGTGATTGGCGGCAGCCAGGGCGCGCGCGTACTGAACCAGACCATGCCGGGCGTCGCCGCCCGCCTGGACGGACGCATCACCTTGTGGCATCAGGTAGGCAAAGGGGCGCTGGATGAGGTTAACCAGGCGTATGCCGCGGTGGGACAAACGCAGCATAAAGTCACCGAATTTATCGACGACATGGCGGCGGCCTACGGTTGGGCCGATGTGGTGGTCTGCCGTTCAGGCGCCCTGACGGTGAGCGAAATCGCCGCCGCCGGATTGCCCGCGATTTTTGTGCCGTTTTTGCATAAAGACCGGCAACAGTATTGGAATGCCCGCCCGCTGGAGCAGGCGGGGGCGGCCCGGATTATCGAACAGCCGCAGTTCTCGGTGGACAGCGTGAGCGAGACGCTGGCCGGATGGGATCGATTGACGCTGCTGACGATGGCGCAGAACGCGCGCAAAGCGGCGATTCCGGACGCAACGGAGCGCGTGGCGCGGGAAGTGGTGGCGGCGGCGCAAGCGGATAACCGCTACGCGCCGGCAATGTGACATTTACCGGACGGGGCCATGGCGCCGTCTGTTGAGAAATCATAATACTTAAGTGGTTAAAACGTGAATACACAACAACTGGCGAAACTGCGAACTTTTGTACCCGAGATGCGGCGCGTGCGGCAAATTCATTTTGTCGGCATCGGCGGCGCGGGTATGGGCGGCATCGCGGAAGTGCTGGCGAACGAAGGCTACCAGATCAGCGGATCCGATCTGGCGCCCAACGCGGTGACGCAGCAGTTGACTGAACTGGGGGCGACGATCTTTTTCAACCATCGCCCGGAAAACATCAGCCAGGCAAGCGTCGTTGTCGTCTCCAGCGCCATCGCCGCCGACAACCCGGAAATCGTGGCGGCCAAAGAGGCCAGGATCCCGGTTATCCAGCGCGCGGAAATGCTGGCGGAGCTGATGCGTTTTCGCCATGGCATCGCCATCGCCGGCACCCATGGCAAGACCACCACCACCGCCATGGTGGCCAGCATCTATGCCCAGGCCGGGCTGGACCCGACCTTTGTCAACGGCGGGCTGGTGAAGGCGGCGGGCGTGCACGCCCGGCTGGGATGCAGCCGCTACCTGATTGCCGAAGCGGATGAAAGCGACGCCTCGTTCCTGCATCTGCAGCCGATGGTGGCGATCATTACCAATATCGAAGCCGACCATATGGATACCTACCAGGGCGATTTCGAATTGTTAAAACAGACGTTTATCACTTTTTTACACAATTTGCCGTTTTATGGCCGCGCGGTGATGTGCATGGACGATCCGGTGATCCGCGAACTGCTGCCCAAGGTGGGCCGTCACATCACCACCTACGGCTTCAGCGATGACGCGGACGTGCGCATTACCGGTTATCGCCAGCAGGGGGCCCAGGGCAGCTTCAACCTCCATCGGCAGGATAAGCCGGTGCTGGCGGTAACCCTGAACGCGCCGGGCCGCCACAACGCGCTTAACGCGGCGGCGGCGGTGGCGGTGGCCACCGAGGAAGGCATTGAGGACGACAGCATTTTGCAGGCGCTGTTCCAATTCCAGGGCACGGGACGTCGTTTTGATTTCCTCGGCAACTATCCCCTGGATAATGTGAACGGCAAGCGCGGCGAGGTGATGCTGGTGGACGACTACGGCCACCATCCGACCGAGGTGGACGCCACCATCAAGGCGGCGCGCGCCGGATGGCCGGATAAACGCCTGGTCATGGTGTTCCAGCCGCACCGCTATACCCGCACGCGCGATCTGTACGAAGATTTCGCCAACGTGCTGTCCGGGGTGGATGTGCTGCTGATGCTGGATGTCTATTCCGCCGGCGAGCCGCCGATCCCCGGCGCCGACAGCCGCTCGTTGTGCCGGACCATTCGTGGGCGGGGCAAGATCGACCCCATCATGGTGCCGGACATGGAGGCGCTGCCGGAAATGCTGGCGCTGGCGCTGCAGGATAATGATCTGGTGCTGATGCAGGGCGCCGGGACCGTGGGCAAAATTGCGCGCAAAGTGGCCGATAACCATTTGCGGCCCAAACCGATGACCGGGGGACGACATGCCAGATAACAACCATCCGCCGGGCGGCGTTTTCGTCAATCACCGCGCGCCGTTGCGGCCCGCGGATACCATGGCGGGCTGATCTATGTCCCAGGCAGCGATAAACATCCGCAGCCGCGAGGCCGAAAGCGCCGCCACAGGGCGCAGCAACGGCGGCCAATTGGCGGGGCTGATCTTCCTGATGATGGTGCTCGGCACCATCGTCTGGGGCGGCTGGATGGTGGTTGGCTGGATGAAAGACGCGCATCGTCTGCCGCTTTCCCGGCTGGTGGTTACCGGACAGCGTTATTACACCACCAACGATGATATCCGCCAGGCGATTCTGGCGCTGGGCGCGCCGGGCACATTTATGACCCAGGACGTCAACGTTATTCAGCAGCAGATTGAGCGGCTGCCGTGGATCAAACAGGCCAGCGTGCGCAAGCAGTGGCCCGATGAACTGAAAATCCACCTGGTGGAATATGTACCGGTGGCGCGCTGGAACGATTTACACATGCTGGACGCCAGCGGCAAGGCATTCAGCGTTCCCGCCGAGCGCATCGGCAACCAGGCCATGCCGATGCTGTACGGGCCGGAAGGCAGCGAGCAGGACGTGCTGACCGGCTATCGGACCATGAACGAGGTGATGACCGCCAACAAGTTTCAGTTAAAGACGGTCAGCATGAGCGCCCGGCACTCCTGGCAACTGACGCTTAAGGATGATATCCGCCTTGAGCTGGGCCGGGACGACCAGGCCCGGCGTTTGCAGCGCTTTATCGGGATTTATCCGGTCCTTCTCCAGCAGGCCCGCGCCGATAACAAACGTATCAGCTACGTGGATTTGCGTTATGACGCGGGAGTAGCGGTAGGCTGGGCGCCGGCGTTTATCGATCAGCAGCAAAACAGTATTTCGCAACAGAATCAGGCACAGGCTAAATAATAATGATCAAGTCGACGGACAGAAAACTGGTAGTTGGACTGGAGATCGGTACGGCAAAGGTCGCCGCATTGGTAGGGGAGGTTCTGCCCGATGGCATGGTCAATATTATCGGGGTGGGCAGTTGTCCTTCCCGGGGTATGGATAAAGGCGGCGTAAACGATCTCGAGTCGGTGGTGAAATGCGTACAGCGCGCCATCGATCAGGCCGAACTGATGGCGGACTGCCAAATCTCCTCGGTTTACCTGGCATTGTCCGGTAAGCATATAAGTTGCCAGAACGAAATAGGGATGGTTCCTATTTCAGAAGAAGAGGTTACGCAGGAAGATGTGGAGAACGTGGTGCATACCGCCAAATCCGTGCGGGTGCGCGACGAACACCGCATTTTGCATGTTATCCCGCAGGATTATGCCATCGATTATCAGGAAGGCATCAAAAACCCGGTCGGATTATCCGGCGTGCGCATGCAGGCCAAGGTTCATCTGATAACCTGCCATAATGATATGGCGAAGAACATTGTCAAAGCCGTCGAACGCTGCGGCCTGAAGGTGGATCAGCTGATTTTCGCCGGCCTGGCGTCGAGCTACGCGGTATTGACCGAAGACGAACGCGAGCTTGGCGTCTGCGTGGTGGATATCGGCGGCGGCACCATGGATATCGCGGTCTATACCGCGGGCGCCCTGCGGCATACCAAGGTGATACCCTACGCCGGCAATGTGGTGACCAGCGATATCGCTTATGCCTTCGGAACGCCGCCGGCGGACGCGGAGGCCATCAAGGTGCGTTACGGCTGCGCCCTGGGCTCGGCGGTCAGTAAAGACGAAACCGTCGAGGTACCGAGCGTTGGCGGCCGGCCGCCGCGCAGTCTGCAACGGCAGACCCTGGCGGAGGTGATTGAACCGCGTTATACGGAATTATTGAACCTGGTGAACGACGAAATCCTGCAACTGCAGGAACAGCTTCGCCAGCAAGGTGTCAAGCATCATCTGGCCGCCGGTATCGTGTTAACCGGCGGCGCGGCGCAAATTGACGGCCTGGCGGCCTGCGCCCAACGGGTGTTCCATACGCAGGTACGTATCGGACAGCCGCTGAATATTACCGGTCTGACGGATTATGCGCAGGCACCGTACTATTCTACCGCCGTCGGGTTATTGCATTACGGTAAAGAATCTCATTTGAGCGGTGAGATTGAAGTGGAAAAACGTACCTCGGTAAGCAACTGGATCAAGCGCATCAGCAGCTGGCTGAGGAAAGAGTTTTAATTGTTTACTTGCGGGGCCATGCTGTGCAGGCGGCCGGCTCCGATGCGACAGGCACAAAACGGAGAGAAACTATGTTTGAACCTATGGAATTAACCAACGATGCGGTGATTAAAGTCATCGGCGTCGGCGGCGGCGGCGGCAACGCCGTTGAGCATATGGTGCGCGAGCGCATCGAAGGCGTTGAATTTTTCGCGGTCAATACCGATGCCCAGGCATTGCGTAAAACCGCGGTCGGCCAGACTATCCAGATTGGCGGCGGCATCACCAAAGGCCTGGGAGCGGGCGCCAATCCCGAGGTGGGTCGCAACTCCGCCGAGGAAGATCGCGAAGCGCTGCGCGCGGCGCTGGAAGGCGCCGACATGGTATTTATCGCGGCCGGCATGGGCGGCGGCACCGGCACCGGAGCGGCGCCCGTGGTGGCGGAAGTGGCCAAGGAACTGGGCATTTTGACCGTGGCGGTGGTGACCAAGCCGTTTAATTTTGAAGGCAAAAAGCGCATGGCGTTTGCCGAGCAGGGGATTGCCGAGCTGTCCAAGCACGTGGACTCGCTTATTACCATCCCCAACGATAAATTGCTCAAGGTGCTGGGACGCGGCATTTCGCTGCTGGACGCCTTTGGCGCGGCCAATGACGTACTGAAAGGCGCGGTGCAGGGTATTGCCGAGCTTATCACCCGTCCCGGCCTGATGAACGTCGACTTCGCCGACGTGCGCACCGTCATGTCCGAAATGGGCTATGCCATGATGGGATCGGGCGTTGCCAGCGGTGAAGACCGCGCGGAAGAAGCGGCCGAAATGGCGATCTCCAGCCCGCTGCTGGAAGATATCGACCTGTCGGGCGCGCGCGGCGTGCTGGTCAACATCACCGCCGGCTTCGACCTGCGTCTGGATGAGTTCGAAACCGTGGGCAACACTATCCGCGCCTTTGCCTCCGACAACGCAACCGTGGTCATCGGCACCTCCCTTGATCCGGACATGAACGACGAACTGCGTGTGACGGTGGTGGCGACCGGTATCGGCATGGACAAGCGTCCTGAGATTACCCTGGTGGCCAACAAGCAAAACCCGCAGCCGATTATTGAAAACCGTTATCAGCAGCATAATCACGGTATGTCGCCCATTCAGCAGGAGCAGAAAATTGCGGCCAAGGCGGTCAACGAGCAAAACTCGCAGGCCGGCAAGGAACCCGATTACCTGGATATACCGGCGTTTCTGCGCAAGCAGGCCGATTAAATCCGACGAAATTGGGAATCTCCGCTCTTTGTGCTAAACTGCTCCACCGACTGTAGCCTATAATGTGTCGGTGGTATGAATAACATTGCGAGATAAACTGATGATCAAACAGCGGACACTTAAACGTATTGTGCAGGCCACAGGCGTTGGTTTACATACCGGTAAAAAGGTAAAACTGACCCTGCGCCCTGCTCCGGCTAACACCGGGGTCATCTATCGCCGTACGGATTTAAATCCCCCGGTGGACTTCCCGGCGGACGCCAAATCGGTGCGAGATACCATGCTTTGCACGTGTCTGGTCAATGAGCATGATGTTCGAATTTCCACAGTCGAACATCTTAATGCCGCATTGGCGGGTTTGGGCATCGACAACATCATCGTTGAAGTCAATGCGCCGGAAATCCCCATAATGGACGGGAGCGCCAGTCCCTTTGTCTATCTGCTGATGGACGCAGGCATCGAGGAGCTTAACTGCGCCAAGAAATTCCTGCGCATCAAGGACAAGGTTCGGGTAGAAGATGGCGATAAATGGGCTGAACTGACGCCGTTTAACGGGTTCAAGCTCGATTTTACCATTGATTTCAAACATCCTGCGATCGATGCAAGCTCGCAACGTTATTGCCTGAATTTCTCCGCCGAGTCTTTCGTCCGGCAAATCAGCCGCGCGCGCACCTTCGGGTTTATGCGCGACATCGAATACCTCCAGTCCCGTGGCCTGTGCCTGGGCGGTAGTTTCGACTGCGCCATCGTGGTGGATGATTATAAAGTGCTGAACGAAGACGGACTGCGTTTTGAAGATGAGTTCGTGCGCCACAAGATGCTGGACGGTATCGGCGACCTGTACATGTGCGGCCACAATATCATCGGTTCCTTCACGGCGTACAAACCGGGCCACGCGTTGAACAACAAACTGCTGCAGACTGTCCTGGCGCGCCAGGAAGCCTGGGAAATGGTCACCTTCGAAGACGAAGCCGAAATGCCGCTGGCATTCGCCGCGCCCTCGTTTGTGATGGCCTGAGGCATAGCTTATCTAGCGCAGTAGCGGATCGCTACTTCCCACGACGGGTGGGGTTGGCACCTTCTCCGGCCAGCTCCGCCAGCCGTTCGAGCAGCTTTTGCAGCTTCTCGGGGCTGCGCGCCGCCAAATGGCGAATCGCCTCGGCGCTCTGCGGGCTCAGCCTGCGCCTTTTCACCTCTTCTCCCCGCTCTTTTTTCTGCCGCTCGCTGCTGTTTTGCGTTATCAAATGCCCTTTTGTTGCCAGTGTCGGGTTAATCCTGATGTCGATGGAGGACAATGATGGTAGAATCTGCGCTCGTAAAGCGGATAATAACCGTGATTGTTCATAGCGTAACCTCATCATCCAGCTGGCATTGGCGGTTTCAAGCACCAATACCCCTTGCCTGAAATTGGCTACGCGGCACCAGGGTTTCATCGGCGCGGGAAGCAGCGCGGCCACTGCCTGGTTCAGCTTTAACAGCGCCACGGCGCGTTGCTGGATCTGCTGCAGGGTGTGGCGTTCCGGCGTCTGCATAACAGTAAACAGGATATCAATGGATTGTGGACGACTGTCGCGCATAACAACTCCGGCGGAATACATTAAGTAATGGGTATTTTAAATCGTTGGCGACAATTTGGCAGACGTTATTTCTGGCCACATCTCCTGCTGGGGATGGTCGCGGCCGGATTTGGCGTGCCTTATGCCCTCAACGCCGGGCAGGAGCAGGCGCACCTGGCCAATACCCTGCCAAGCCTGAGCCGGCAAAACGCCTATAACGCCGGCTTTACCCACCTGGCCCTGCTGAAAGAGGCGCAGCGCCGGCCTTCGTTCACGGTGGATTACTGGCATCAGCATGCCATACGCACGGTTATCCGTCATTTATCCATTGCCTGGGTGCCGCAGCGCGCCGTTTCGCCAGCATTGGCGGCGGACCTTGCCGCGCCGTTGAACGAGCAGCACCAGATACTGCTAAGCTCCCTCAGCGCGTTACTGACCCACGAGCCCAGGCAACCGGCGGTCATCCGCCATATCGACCGGGCGGACCACCAACCCGTTATCGATCATCGTACAGGAATTCGCCTGACGCAGGTACAGGGAATTCGCGCCGGACCCGCCCGCAACTGCTAACCGTCAATCACGGACTTTTTTCACACCTTACGCATCTATTGGCCGCTGCCTGATGATCAGCGCCGGCCGTGACGAGATTTAAATAATTATGTTATCTAAACTGCTTACAAAAGTTTTTGGTAGTCGCAACGATCGTACCCTGCGCCGCATGAGCAAAACCGTGGAACTGATCAACCGGATGGAGCCGGATCTGGAAAAGCTGTCCGACGCGGAGCTGGCGGCCAAGACCGTCGAGTTCCGCGCCCGTTTGGCGAAGGGCGAAAGCGTGGACGGCTTATTGCCGGAATCCTTCGCCGTGGTGCGCGAGGCCAGCAAGCGGGTGTTCAACATGCGTCACTTCGACGTACAGCTCCAGGGCGGCATGGTGCTTAACGATCGCTGCATCGCGGAAATGCGCACCGGTGAAGGTAAAACGCTGACCGCCACGTTGCCGGCGTACCTGAACGCCCTCAGCGGCAAAGGCGTCCATGTGGTGACCGTCAATGACTATCTGGCCCAGCGCGACGCCGAAAACAACCGTCCGCTGTTTGAATTTCTCGGCCTGACCGTCGGCATCAACCTGCCGAATATGCCGGCGCCGGCCAAACGCGCCGCCTATGCCGCCGATATTACCTACGGCACCAACAACGAATACGGTTTCGATTACCTGCGCGACAACATGGCGTTCAGTCCGGAAGAACGCGTACAGCGCAAACTGCACTACGCGCTGGTGGATGAAGTCGACTCCATCCTTATCGATGAGGCCCGTACGCCGCTGATTATCTCAGGCCCGGCGGAAGACAGCTCCGAAATGTACACCCGGGTGGATACGCTTATTCCCCACCTGATCCGCCAGGATAAGGAAGACTCCGACTCGTTCCAGGGCGAGGGCCACTTCTCGGTGGATGAAAAGTCCCGTCAGGTCAATCTTACCGAACGCGGCCTGGTGCTGATCGAGGAACTGATGGTCCAGGCCGGCATTATGGAAGAAGGCGAGTCGCTGTATTCCCCGGCCAATATCATGTTGATGCATCACGTCACCGCCGCGCTGCGCGCCCACGTGCTGTTCGCGCGCGATGTGGACTATATCGTCAAGGACGGCGAGGTGATCATCGTCGATGAACATACCGGCCGCACCATGCCGGGACGCCGCTGGTCCGACGGCCTGCACCAGGCGGTGGAGGCCAAGGAGCACGTGGCTATCCAGAATGAAAACCAGACGCTGGCCTCCATTACCTTCCAGAACTACTTCCGGTTGTATGAAAAACTGGCCGGCATGACCGGCACCGCCGATACCGAGGCGTTTGAATTCAGCTCAATCTACAAGCTCGATACCATCGTGGTGCCGACCAACCGCCCGATGATCCGTAAGGATTTACCGGATCTGGTCTACATGACCGAAAAAGAGAAGATCGACGCCATCATCGATGATATCAAGGCCTGCTCCGCCAAAGGGCAGCCGGTGCTGGTGGGGACCATCTCCATTGAAAAATCCGAAGTGGTGTCGCGCGAGCTGGAAAAGTCCGGTATTGAGCATAAGGTTTTGAACGCCAAATTCCACGCCATGGAAGCGGATATCGTGGCCCAGGCCGGTTCTCCGGGCGCGGTAACCATCGCCACCAACATGGCCGGCCGTGGTACGGATATTGTGCTCGGCGGCAGCTGGCAGGCGGAGATCTCCCATCTGGAGGATCCGAGCGAGGAGGATATCACCGCGCTCAAGGCCGCCTGGCAGATTCGCCACGACGCGGTGCTGGCCTCCGGCGGGCTGCATATTATCGGCACCGAACGTCATGAATCGCGCCGTATCGATAACCAGCTGCGCGGCCGTTCCGGTCGCCAGGGCGATGCCGGCTCATCGCGTTTCTATCTGTCGATGGAAGATGCCCTGATGCGGATCTTCGCTTCCGACCGGGTGACCGGCATGATGCGCAAGCTGGGCATGAAACCGGGCGAGGCCATTGAACATCCCTGGGTGACCAAGGCAATCGCCAATGCGCAGCGCAAAGTGGAAAGCCGCAACTTCGACATCCGTAAACAACTGCTGGAATACGATGACGTTGCCAATGACCAGCGCCGGGCAATCTACAGCCAGCGTAACGAGCTGCTGGATGTGGCCGATATCAGCGAAACCATTACCAGCATCCGCGAGGACGTGCTGAAAACCGTGCTCGATAACCATATTCCGCCGCAATCGCTGGAGGAAATGTGGGACGTGCCGGGGCTGGAAAAACGGCTCAAGGACGATTTCGACCTGGATATGCCGATTGCCGAATGGCTGGATAAAGAGCCGGGCCTGCATGAGGAAACCCTGCGCGAACGTATCCTGGAGCACACGCTGGAACAGTATAAGCGTAAAGAGGACGTGGTCGGCATCGAGATGATGCGCAGCTTTGAAAAAGGCGTGATGCTGCAAACCCTCGATTCCTTATGGAAAGAACACCTGGCGGCCATGGACTATCTGCGCCAGGGTATCCATTTGCGTGGTTACGCCCAGAAAGATCCAAAGCAGGAATACAAGCGTGAATCTTTCGCCATGTTCGCCGCCATGCTGGAGTCGCTGAAATACGAAGTGATCAGCACCCTGAGCAAAGTCCAGGTGCGGATGCCGGAAGAAGTGGAAGCGCTGGAACAGCAGCGCCGTGAAGAGGCGGAGCGCCTGGCGCGCCAGCAGCAGCTCAGCCACCAGCCCGAGCCGATGCTCGACGTCGGCGCGGTTATGGCCGATATGCCGGCGCACGAGGGACGCAAGGTCGGCCGTAACGACCCGTGCCCCTGTGGTTCCGGCAAAAAATATAAGCAGTGCCACGGTAAATTGCAGCAATAATTCAATTCCGCACACGAGCTTGAAACGGTTATGATGGGCAAGGGGAATAACGCGTAGCGCGCCAGGGACACATACGCCGGAAGCGTATTTGCACTACGCCGGCGGCATCGGCCCGCAGGGTGGCTCACAGGGATGTGAGCCATAATCGCGCGCCCGGAATCAATTTTTCGGAGGACCTGTGACAATACCAATTCGCACTATTGCCGTAGGCATTATCCGTAATGCGCAACGGGAGATTTTTATCGCCCAGCGGCCGGTGGACTCGCATATGGGCGGTTTTTGGGAATTTCCCGGCGGCAAAATGGAACAGGGCGAGACGCCCGAACAGGCGTTAATACGGGAACTGCTGGAAGAGACGGGCATCAGGGTGCAGCGGGCCGAACTGTTGGCCACCAGCCAGCACCGGTTTGCCGATCGGGATATGGCCTTCTATTTTTTCCTGGTCGAGGACTGGCAAGGCACGCCTTACGGCAAAGAGGGACAGCCGGTGCGCTGGTGCCCCCAGGCTACACTGCAAGCCGATCAATTTCCGCCCGCCAACGCGTCGATTATTCGCCAGCTTGTCGCCGCGACCTGAGCCGCATCACGCCCCGCCCGGGGCATTAGCACTATCAGCGCTGGTCTTCGCTCCAGTCTTCGCTGTCTGTGAGCAGCGTGTCGCTGGGTATGACTTTTTCCTCATCGGCCCATTCGCCAAGGTCTATCAGTTGGCAGCGTTTACTGCAAAAAGGGCGGAACCTGCTCTGCGCGTTCCATTCGACGTCCGCGCCGCAGGTGGGGCAGTTTACTACTATGATATCGTCACTCACTGATAACTCCTGAAGCCTTGCCTATCTCTCTGGCCGTCACGCCGACCGGTACCTTAACCCGTTATATTAACGCATGATCAACAGCAGGCCAATTCAAAGGACAAACGGTTCGGCACCACGCCGTTTTCGCTATCCAGGGATAAAAAGCGGATGGCGTAGCGGGTTTTGTGGCCGGAAACCTGCGGATAGAGCTGCGACACCAGCGGAATGCGCATGCGCAATAAATCGGCGTCCTCGGCGTTGTCCTGAAAAAAGCCGTTCAGGCTTATCTGGTTTTTAAAGGGTTCTGAATGCCGGACTAAATCCAGCGTTATGGTTAACGCGCTATGCAGCGGTTCAAAGGTTTTCAGCCAGATATTCACCTGCCGATCGCGCACGGTTTGCGGCAGATGAAGCCAGATATGCAGGCCGGGTAAATCAAAGCTGCAGCAGCCGCCGGGGATAGACAGGCGCTGGCGCACCGAGCCGATTAATCGGTCCTCGCGCACCGCCTGTCCCAGCCGCGGCGCGGCCATCAGCACCGCGGCGCACTGTTTTAATTCGCTGCGCAGCGCCCGCACGCGATCGCTGTCGACGCCGGGCACGCCCTCCCATTGCAGCATTTTCTGCTGCTGGCGATCCAGCTCCTTGAGCATTTCGGTGCGCACATCGCCGCGTTCAAGCACATCCAGTAAATCTGAGACGCTGTGGAAAAACGGCAGCGCGCTCGAGATGTCAGCCAACGTCGGATAGTTATACAGTTGTTGCAGTAAAAATTCCAAACGCAGCCAGGTGCGCATTTTTTCATTTAACGGATGCTCAAACAGCACCGTAGTCGAGTAAACGTCACTCATTATAATTAATCCTGTCGGGTTGCTGATGCCGCAAGCTGAAGGTAACGGTGGTGCAGTTTTGCCACCTCGGCCGTTATTGCTTCAGGGCGCCCGCTATTGTCGATAATATCGTCGGCGCAGGCCAGACGTTGTTCACGTGAAACCTGCGCGGCAAGAATGTTCTTGATCTGGCCGGGGCTGATGCCGTCGCGGCTCAGGGTGCGCGCAATCTGGACCTCTGTCGGCACATCGACCACCAGTATCCGATCCGCCTGGGATTGCAATTGATTTTCAACTAACAGCGGCACCACCCATAATACATAATGTCCGCTGGCACGGGCCATTTGTTGCCGGGTTTCTTGCTGGATTAGCGGATGCAGCAAACGGTTAAGCCAGTTTTTGTCGGCGGGCGAACTGAACACGCGCTGTCGCAGCAGCGCGCGATGCAGCCGTCCGTCGGGCAGCAGGATCCCGGCGCCAAAACGGGCCTGGATGGCCCGCAGAGCGTCGCTGCCCGGTTCCACAACCTGGCGGGCGATGATATCGGCGTCGACAATCGTGGCACCCAGCGCGGCGAAGGCGTTGGCCACGGTACTTTTGCCACTGCCGATTCCCCCTGTTAATGCAACAATATAACGCATACAGTCTACAGACTCCTTACTGTATTCCTTTCTGCCCGTTCGCAGGTAAATTGCTACGATTGTAGCGTATATCGGGCGGTTTTCGCAGTCTTGCCGTAAGAATAATCCGGCGTATGATACCGTTACTGGAATTGGCCCTTCGTACCCGAACTTTATAAGCGACCCGTCGCCATTGACCAGGAAAAGCCGTTATGCGTATTGAAGAAGATATCAAGCTAGGTTTCAAAGATGTACTGATCCGCCCTAAGCGCTCGACCCTCAAAAGCCGCTCCGACGTCGAGCTGCAACGTGACTTTACCTTTAAACATCCGGGATGCTCCTGGTCGGGGGTGCCCATTATCGCCGCCAATATGGACACCGTCGGCACCTTTCGCATGGCCCAGGCGCTGGCCTCCTTTGATGTCGTGACCGCGGTGCATAAACATTATACCGTGGAACAATGGCGCGATTTTGTGGCGCAGGCGCCTGAATCGGTGCTGCGCCATGTGATGGTATCGACCGGCACCTCGGAAACAGACTTCGTGAAAATGAAGCAGATCCTGGCCCTGTCGCCGTTATTGACGTTTATCTGTATCGATGTGGCCAACGGTTATTCCGAGCATTTCGTTAATTTTGTGCAAAAGGCGCGCGAAGCCTGCCCCGATAACGTCATCTGCGCCGGCAACGTGGTGACCGGAGAGATGGTCGAGGAACTTATCCTGTCCGGCGCCGATATTGTCAAAGTGGGTATCGGGCCGGGATCGGTATGCACGACCCGGGTCAAGACCGGCGTCGGTTATCCGCAATTGTCGGCGGTGATTGAATGTGCGGACGCCGCCCATGGTCTAAGCGGCCAGATTGTCAGCGACGGCGGCTGCTCGGTGCCGGGCGATGTGGCGAAAGCCTTCGGCGGCGGGGCTGATTTTGTCATGCTTGGCGGTATGCTGGCCGGGCATGACGAATGCGAAGGCACGCTGGTGGAAGAAAACGGTGAGAAATTCATGCTGTTTTATGGCATGAGTTCCGAATCGGCCATGAACCGTCACGTGGGCGGCGTGGCGCAGTACCGGGCGGCGGAAGGCAAAACCGTCAAGCTGCCGCTGCGCGGGCCTGTCGAGTATGCGATACGCGACATTCTGGGCGGACTGCGTTCGGCCTGTACCTATGTGGGCGCGTCACGCTTGAAAGAGCTGACCAAACGCACCACCTTTATCCGGGTGGCCGAGCAGGAAAACCAGGTATTTACCCAGCTCTAGGGCGCGGCCTCAGCCATGGCCAAACAGATCGCCCAATTGCAGCAGCGGCAGGTAGAGCGCCATCACCAGCGCACAAACCAGCCCGCCCATAATCAACAGCAGCAGGGGCTCGGCCAACTGCGCCAACGCGTCGGCGCGCCGTAGCGTCTGCTCCTCATGCATGCGGGCCAGCCGATGGAATACCTCGTCCAGCGTGCCGGAATACTCGCCGGTCTTGATAAGCTGGTGGCAATGTGGCGGGAACAGACGGTGGCGATAAAACGCCTGATGCAGCGCGTATCCCTGCTGGATATGGCGCTGTAATTGCACCGCCGCCTCGTGGTACAAGGGATGGACGAGGGTACGGGCGGCTATCTCCAGCCCATTATCCAGCGGAACGCCGGCCGGATGGGTCATGGCCAGGGTCTGGAACAGCTGGCAGATGGCGTGATGGCGCATCAAGGTTCCCACCACGGGCAAAAATAACAGCCCCGCCTGGATGCGCCGCCGCCAGCGGTCATGGTAGCGGCATAATCGCCGATGGCCCGCGCACAGCAGCGCCAAAGCGGCAAGCAATGCAGGCAGATGTTCTTCCAGGCCTGCCGCCGCGGCCAGCAGGCAGCGGGTCGGCCAGGGCAGGGGCAGGTTGACGGCGGCATACAGCCGGGCAAATTCCGGCAGTACCCATGCCAGCAGCATCCCCATGACCCCGGTGGCCATCAGCAGGATAAACGCCGGATAGCGCAGCGCGCCGGTGACCTTCTTTTTCAGCTTGCCTAGCCGTTCCTCATGCTCGGCAAGCGCCTGGCAGCAGCGATCCAGCCGGCCGGTCAGCTCGCCGAGCGCCATCATGGCGCAATAGACCGGGGGAAACACCTGGGGGAAATCGGTCAGGGCCTGCGACAGGGTCAGGCCCTGTTCGATCTTTTCACCCAGCAATCGCAGCAGGCATCGCCAGCCGGCGCGCGGATGGTCTTCCGCCAGCAGTTCCAGGCTTTCGCGCAGCGGCAGTCCCGCGGCGAGCAGCGTCGCCAATTGCGAGGTCAGGGCGGCAAGCTGCCGTCGTTGCCAATACCCGCTACCCAGGTAGCCGGAGGTGCGCACGCGATACGGCTGCAGATCCCGGCGGATCAGCTGCAGGCGCACCGAGGTTTTATCCCGTCCGATGATCTGCCCGGCGCAAGCCTGCCCGGCGGCGGAGACGCCGCGCCAGGAATAAAGCCAGAACCCGGTCATGCCGGTTCACCCAGCACCCGCGCCAGCTCATCAAGCGACGTTTCCCCGCGCCGCGCCAGTATCAAGCCCGCCCGCCAAAGCCCTGCGGGACGCGATCCGTCATGGGGGCATGGCCGCGAAGGCAGCAAATGAAAAATGCCGCGCCGGCCGACATAGCCCTGATGGCAATGCGCGCAGCCCACGGCGCGCCAATGAGCGCGTGGTGTCCAGCCCGGCGGCAGGCGTATTGGCGCCTGTTCCCCAGGGCGGATCCCACGCCGACACCGCGGGCAGAGCAGTCTGATCAGCCGCTGCGCCATCACCAGCAGCAGGGCGGAGCGTACCAGTCCGGTGTCCAGTCCGAACTGGCCCATACGCCCCACCGCGTCCCCGGCCGCGCGCGCGTGCAGCGTGGCCAGCACCAAATGGCCGGTCTGGGCGGCGTTCACCGCCATGGCGGCGGTCTCGCGGTCGCGGATTTCGCCCACCATCAGCACGTCGGGATCCTGGCGCAGCAGGGCGCGCAGCAGCGCCGGAAAATCCAGCAGCGCCTTGGCGTTGACCTGGCACTGGACCACGCCCGGCAGCGACATTTCCACCGGATCTTCCACGCTGCAGATATTCAGCCTGTCGCGCGCCAGGGCATTGAGCGCGCTGTAAAGCGTCATGGTTTTGCCGCTGCCGGTCGGGCCGGTAAGCAAAATCAGCCCCTGGGGCTGATGCAGCAGGCGCAGGAACCGCCGGCGCGGCGATGCGGACATGCCCAGGCGCTCCAGGGTGAGATCGTCCGGCGCGCTGCGCAGCAGGCGCAATACCAGCTTTTCGCCGCGCAGCGTCGGCAGGGTGGAAAGCCGGCACGAGCAGTGACCGTCCTGCGGGCCGATGAGGAATTGGCCGTCCTGGGGCAGGCGCCGCTCGGCGATATCCAGCCGAGCCATCATCTTCAGGCATACCAGCAGGCGCGCGGCAAGCGGCGGGGCGCAACGGGCGCTTTCCCGCAGCACGCCGTCCACGCGCAGCCGGATGCGGTATTCCGCCGCCCCAACGGGTTCGATATGAATATCCGATGCCCTGAGCGTCAGCGCCTGGTCAAGCAGCGCGTTTATGTACTCATCCAACGCCGTTTCATCAAGCATTGCCGTCATTATTCAGTCCTCCGCGCCATCCATGGAAAACAGCGCCCGGCAGGGTTCGACCAAATGCCCGGCGTCCTCCATGGCCCGGCAGTCGCTGCTCCAGCGTAGCCCGGCGCCGGTCCGTTCCGGCGTTAGCGCCAGGGTCAAGCCCTTAAGCGCCCGCCGTCCCGTCAGGCTGATAACGCCGTCCTGCACCTTGACCTGTTGTACATAACGCGAGGCCATGCCCTCGGGGATGCCGTCGCCGCCCGCATGGCATCCCTTGACCCCGCCCCGCTGCAGCGCGCACAGCTCCACCGCCGATTTATAGGGGGCGAGCAGCTGCAGCATATCCGCCATGGCGGCCTTGTCCAGGTAGCGCTGATAGCCGGGCAGGCCGATGGCGCTGAGCATGGCGATAATGGCGATCGCGACCATTAATTCCACCAAGGTAAATCCCTGCTGATTTAACATGCGTTTCCCTCGCGGTTGATCCAGCCCCGACCATAACGTTAACGACGAACGGCGGCCAGCGGCGGACCGCCAAACGGCATAGCGATTAGCAAAAAAACACGATGGGTTACCTGGGGTTTAGGATTTATGCGCGGGAAACCGCAAAATCAAGTTTAAGGAGAGGAGAGGAGAAAGGCCTTCGGATATGACCGAAGGCCTGTGGATGGGCTGCCCGGCTACTGGAATCGCATCGACAGATCAAGCGCGCGGATATGTTTGGTCAACGCGCCCACGGAAATATAATCCACCCCGGTTTGGGCGAATTCCCGCAGCGTGTCGAGCGTGACATTGCCCGAGACTTCCAGCAGGGCGCGCTTTTGCGTGGCCGCCACCGCGCGCTGCATATCGGCCGGGGTGAAATTATCCAGCATGATGATATCGGCGCCGGCGTCCAGCGCCTGGCGCAGCTCGTCCAGGGTTTCGACCTCCACCTCCACCGGAACGTCGTCGCGCAGGGCCAGGGCGTTGGCCACCGCATTGGCGATGGAGCCGGCGGCGATGATGTGATTTTCCTTGATAAGGAAAGCATCCGCCAGTCCCAGGCGGTGATTACCGCCACCGCCGCACAGCACGGCGTATTTCAGCGCGGTGCGCAGGCCGGGCAGCGTCTTGCGGGTATCGAGCAACTGGGTTGCGGTGCCGTCCAGGACATCGACATAGCGTTTTACTTCGCTTGCCACCCCGGACAGCGTCTGCACAAAGTTGAGCGCGGTGCGCTCACCGGTGAGCAGCAGGTGCGCCGGACCGCTTAAACGGCACAGCGGCTGGTTGACGCGGATAGCATCGCCGTCCTTCACCTGCCAGTCGACGGCAACGCCGCCGCCAAGCTGGGTGAAGACTTCCTCCAGCCAGCGCCGGCCGCAAAAAACCCCGTTTTCACGGGTGATGATCACCGCTATGGCGTCGCTCTCGCGCGGCAGCAGCCGGGCGGTAATATCGGCGCTGGGATCGGTGGTGCCGCCCAGGTCTTCGCGCAGGGCCTGGGTGACGGATAACGGGATATCATACTGAATACGCTCAAGCAATTCGGCCCGGCGGCGTTCGGCGTTATAACGGCGTGTCGGCATAAAAAACTCCGAAATAGCGGATAAAGGGAATCGGAGAAACATGCTACTCTGTTGCTGGGATAAGTACCACCGCCGGTCGGCGCGAGGTGAATAATGCAATTGGAAAATGGCTGGGTATCAGGGGCCAGGCAAGTGCCGTCGCCGCACTGCGATGAGCGGCCTGAACATGAAGCGCCTTCATTATTGGTGGTGCATAATATCAGCCTGCCGCCGGGCTGCTTTGGCGGCGAGTATATCGACCGGCTGTTTACCGGCACGCTCGATCCCGGCGACCATCCCTTTTTCCACCAGATTTATCAACTGCGGGTGTCCGCGCACTGCCTGATACGCCGCGACGGCGAAATCGTGCAGTATGTGCCGTTTGATAAACGCGCCTGGCATGCGGGCGTGTCAAGGTTCGCGGGGCGGGAGCGCTGCAACGATTTTTCCATTGGCATCGAGCTGGAAGGCACCGATACCCTGCCTTATATCGAAGTGCAATATGAGCGGCTGGCGGAGTTGACCGCGTTGCTGATGCGACATTATCCGATTACCCCCGCGCGCATTACCGGCCATAGTGATATTGCGCCCGATCGTAAAACCGATCCCGGTCCGTCGTTTATGTGGCGCCATTACCGGCAACGGGTCGCGGCACGCGGCGCGGCCGCCGACACTTTACCCGCGGCGGGTTGCAATCCGCCGCGGGACTAGCAAGATGGAGATCCAGGCTTCATGACGTTGTTTACACTTTTACTGGTTTTAGCCTGGGAACGGCTAATAAAGCTGGGTGAGCACTGGCAGTTGGATCATCTGCTGCAGCGGGTCTTTATCCGCGTCCGCCACGCTTCCCTGGCCCTCACCGTTTTAATGGCCCTGGGCTGGATGATTATCGTGGCGCTGTGCCTGCGACTGCTGGCAAACTGGTTTTTTGGCCTGCCCCTGCTTTTGATGTGGATTTTCGTCTCGCTGTTATGCATAGGCGCGGGCGGGGTGCGTAAACACTACCGGGCCTATCTGCGCGCCGCGGCCGCGCACGATAGCCACGCCTGTGACGCCATGAGCGAAGAGCTGGCGCTTATCCATGGCCTGCCGGTGGATTGCAATAAAGAGGAGCGCCTGCGCGAGCTGCAAAACGCGCTGCTATGGATTAACTACCGTTTCTACCTGGCGCCGCTGTTCTGGCTGGTGGTCGGCGGGCCTTACGGTCCGGTGGCCCTGGCCGGCTATGCTTTCCTGCGCGCGTACCAGACCTGGATGGCGCGCCGCTCCACGCCGCTCAAGCGCGCGCGATCCGGCATCGATATGCTGCTGCACTGGCTGGACTGGATCCCGGTGCGTCTGGCGGGCGCGGCCTACGCGCTGCTGGGCCATGGTGAAAAAGCGTTGCCGGCGTGGTTTGCTTCCCTGCTGGATGTGCATACCGGGCAATATCAGGTATTAACCCGCCTGGCGCAGTTCTCGCTGGCGCGGGAGCCGCATTTGGACGACGTGCTGACGCCGCGCGCGGCGGTGTCGCTGGCGAAAAAAATCACCCAGGTGATTGTGGTGGTGGTGGCGCTGCTCACTATCTACGGCGCCCTGGTGTAAGCCGTGATCGGATGGTGTCACGCAAGCCACCGGTCGGCCGCCGACGGCGTGATGCAACCATGGCGAACGGCATTAAACCACGGTGTCCGCGGGTGGCTCGCCGAAGCGCGGCATGCCGTCCTCATCCCAGTCAAAGGCCTTGACCCGGGTATGACGGTTGGGGTCCCACAAGGGGTCGCCGGTAATCTCCGTATAGGCACGGGCATGATAGACCAGCACGTCCTCGCCGCGTTCCCCAACGGTAAAGCTGTTATGGCCCGGCCCAAACTGCCGGTGTCCCCAATGGGTGCGGAACACCGGCTGCGGCAGCTTATGCCATTGCGCCGGATCGGTAATATCGGCGTTGGCGTCGGCCCAGAGTAAACCAATACAATAATTTTCATCGGTGGCGCTGGCCGAGTAGGTGATAAACAGCCGCCCGCCGTGGCGGATAAACGCCGGGCCCTCGTTGACCCAAAAACCGATGGTTTCCCAGGGCAGTTCCGGACGACTTATTATTATCGGCGCGGTTTTAAGCGTCCACGGAGCAGCCATTTCTGCCAGGTAGAGGTTGGAGTTGCCGCGGATGTCCGGGTCTTTCTGCGCCCAAAGATAGTAGCGTTTGTCCTGGTGGACAAATTGCGTCGCATCCAGGGAAAACGTGTCCAGCGGGGTGACGATGCGGCCTTTCTCATGCCATTGCCCGGTTAACGGATTAGCCTCGGCGCACGCCAACGCAAACATACGATGTTGAAATAATCCGTCGACAATTGCGGCCGAGTGCGCGGCGGCAAAATAGATAACCCATTGCCCCTCAATAAAATGCAGCTCCGGCGCCCAGATAAGCGCGCTCATTTCGCCCTCTGCATGCTTGCGCCAAACCACCGCCGGCCGCGCCTGCGCCAGGTCGGCAAGGGTGGTTGCGCGGCGGATCTCAAGGCGATCGTATTCCGGCACCGAGGCGATAAAATAGTAATAGCCGTCGTGGTGGCGGTATATAAAAGGGTCGGCGCGCTGCTCTATTAGCGGATTCCGCCAAATTCCGTGCGTCATAATCATCTCTCCTGTCATGTGCCCGGTTTAAGGATGCCTGGTTTCCAGCAGGGTTTCCTCGCGCCACTCACCCAATTCCCGGTAATTCTCGCGGCGTTTTTCCAGATCGTCCTGGATTTGCCGCATGAGCTTGCTATCCACCTTCAGCAGCCTGACCACGCCGGCGGTGATCAGATAACCCACCCCCGGGATTACGGTAAACAGCAGCACGATACCCTGCACGGCGCTGGGACTCTGCCGGATGGCGTCGGCTTGATAGCCATAGGCGGACAGCACAAAACCCACAAAGGCGCCGGCCACCGCCAGCCCGACTTTAAGAAAAAACAAATTGCCGGAAAAGCTGATGCCGGTAATGCGTTTGCCGGTTTTCCATTCACCATAGTCATCCACGTCCGCCATCAGCGACCAGTGCAGCGGCGAAGGGATCTGGTGCAGGATATTCAGCACAAAGTACATCACCAGGATAAGCGACGTCAGATGCGGATTAAGGAAATAGAAGCCGCTGGAAAACACCGCCAGGATAATATTGGTCCAGAAAAATACTTTCAATTTACAAAAACGATCGGTCAGCGGCTTGGCCAGCCAACTGCCGATCATCATGCCCACCACCCCCAGGCTGATAAACAGGCTGGCGAAGCCGGAGGCTTTATCCATGGCATAGGTAATGTAATACATGGTGGCCGCCATGCGGATAAACCCAGGGCAGACGTTAAAAAAGGTCAGCATCAGGATGCGTACCCATTGGTCGTTTTTCCAGATATCGCGCAGATCGGCCTTTAGCGCGTCGTTGGTCGGCACCGCCGGCTTGACGCGCTCGCGCACCGTGGCGAAGCAGAATAAAAACATCAGGCAGCCGATAACCGATAACACCGTCATCGCCCATTGAAATCCTTTTGCCCGGTTGCCGCCGCCAAACCAGTCCACCATGGGCAACAAGGTCAATGAAATAATCAGCGTCGCCACGCCGACCAGGATAAAACGCCAGGACTGGCAGGATACCCGCTCCTGGGGATCGCTGGAAATGACTCCGCCCAGCGCGCAATAAGGAATATTGATGGCGGTATAAATCAGCGACATCAGGAAATAGGTCACAAAGGCATACGCCACTTTGGCGCCGTAGCTCCAGTCGGGCGTGGTGTACATCAAAATACTGAATACCGCGAACGGCACCGCCAGCCACAGCAGATAAGGACGAAACCTGCCCCATCGGGAACGGGTGCGGTCGGCGATGGCGCCCATGAACGGGTCGGTAATCGCGTCGATGAAGCGCACCGAAAGCAATAATACCCCCACCAGGGCCGGGGCCAGGCCGAAAACATCGGTGTAAAAATAGGCCAGGAACATGGTTATGGAGCCCCAGACCATATTGCAACCGGCATCTCCCATGCCGAAACCGACTTTTTCCTTTAGGGTCAACGCCTGTGTTTTCATGGATCTACTCTCCGTTGTAAACATGACATGAAGCAACACAGCCAGTATTGGCCTATTCGACGGCAAAGGATCGTCAGGAATGGGTTGATGAAATGGACAAACGGGTTATCAGGGGGAAATTGTGAGCGGGACGGCATTTCGCGGCGGGTCAGTAAAACCCGTCCCCGCCGCGAAACGCCGGGAACGGGGACGTGGCGGGGTTAACGGCTCAGTTCGCCGGCCGCGCGCTGGTTTTTCTGTTTAAAGTAAAATCCGATGCCGAGCAGGCAAAGCCAAACCGGGATCAGGTAGACCGAGATTTCCATGCCGGGGGTCATCAGCATGACCACCAGGATGGCGACCATG
>NZ_DASWOM010000025.1:0-43164 GCF_036398755.1 Acerihabitans sp.
AAATAATCCACCATCACTTCCTGATCGCCCTGGATGTTGTATTCGCCGACATAGTTGATGACATGATCGCTGGTGATTTTCGGCTCGACGGTGCCGACTTTCTGGTTTATCCAGGCGATATTGATTTTGTGATGGCCGCCCGACTGGCTGGGGCCGGCAAAACCCGGCGAATTGCAGACAAAAATATCCACATCCGGCAATTCATCCATCACATCCTGCGCCACGGCGGCAATATCGTCGCCGATCAGCGCCGAGGCGCAGGTTTGGTATATGGTCATGCGCTTGATGGTGGGCTGGGCTTTGAACGCCTCGAGGATGTTCTGTTTCAGCACCCCTTCGGCGCCGAACACGATATGTTTTTCTTTCATATCGGTGGCAAAGGTATATTTCAGCTGAAAGTTGTCGTTATCGCTGATATAGCGTTTGGTTTGCCAGGTATCGTAGGTACAGCCTACCGGCCCGTGGCTGATATGGATCACATCCTTCATCGGCGTGCCGATCACATGCTTGGCGCCGCAGTAGGCGCAGCCGCGTTCGGACAGCGTGCCCGGAATGGTATTCAGGTAGCCCAGGGGGAGCACCGACGTCAGGTCCTCCTCGGCTCCCTTGACTACGGCATGGAGTTTCCGCTCAGGAATACACTTGCTTACCTCAAACTCATGATGTGGCATGGTTCACTCCCCAATTCGGTTGATGGTCGTCTTACCGGCCGGCTAACCGGCCCTTTATTTATTCGCGCGTCAACCGGTCAATCGGCCAGACCGTATTTGACCACCATGGCTTCCAGCGCATCCATGGTCATGGGTTTGGGGATAACCAGATTTTTATTTTCAATAATCTTGCGTCCCAGCTCGCTGTATTCATGCGCCTGGTTGGATTCTGGATCATATTCCGTGACGGTCTTTTTATTGAATTCCGCTTTCTGGACAATATTATCCCGCGGCACAAAATGCAGTAATTGCGTGCCGATGGCGGCGGTGAATTCCTCAACAAATTCCCGTTCTCCGTCTACCTTTCGGCTATTGCAAATAATTCCGCCGAGGCGAACGCCGCTTTGCTTGGCATATTTTACCAAGCCTTTGCAGATATTATTGGCCGCATAGATTGCCATCATTTCGCCGGAGGCGACAATGTAGACCTCCTGGGCTTTACCTTCACGGATCGGCATGGCGAAACCGCCGCAGACCACGTCGCCCAAGACGTCGAAGAAGATAAAATCCAGATCTTCGGAATAGGCGCGGTTATTTTCCATCAGGTCGATGGCGGTGATAACCCCGCGGCCGGCGCAGCCCACGCCCGGCTCCGGGCCGCCGGACTCCACGCAGCTGATGCCGAACACGCCGGTCTTCACCACCATTTCATTGGTGATTTTTTCCGCGCCCTGATCGCGCAGCACATCCATCAGCGTCTCCTGATGCATGCCGCCCAATATCAGCCGCGTGGAATCCGCCTTGGGATCGCAGCCATGGATAAAGACCTTCTGGCCGTGAAAATAGGCTAATGCGGCGGCGGTATTTTGCGTGGTGGTCGATTTACCGATACCACCCTTGCCATAAATTGCCAGTTTGCGAGTCACAATAAAGAACTCCTCTGATAAATACTGTAAAATGAATAAAACGCTTAATGACAGTATGAATAGAGCAATCCCCATGCCAACGCCGGTTAAAGCCGGCGCCAGTTCAGGATCGGGGCGAAGTTTTGCCGTGCGCCGGCGCATTAGCCTATGTATTTAAAAAGAATATATTTCGGAGAATTTAATTTTTTACCGATGACGTTTTATAATTGGGGAATAGATAGCCGAAAATTTCGTACATTCGGGAACATTATTAGAAATAAAAGTTCATACGCGTGTTTTTATCCGCGCCGATGGCCCGACCGCATAGCGCGACCCAGGTATGCCGACGCGGATGACGGCGGTTTATTCGTGGGTCGCCAGCACTATGCTTGACGCCTTGACCAGGGCTATCACCTCATCGCCTTCCTTGAGCCGCAGGCCGGTCACGCTCTCGTTGGTGATAACCGAAACCAGCGACATACCGGGATCGACGGCCACCGTCACTTCGCTGTTGATGGCGCCCTTAACGATGTTGGTTATGCTGCCGGTAAACTGATTGCGCGCCGAGAAACGCAGGCCGGTGCCGGCGGAGGTCAGGATAACCCAGGGCGCCTTGATGAACGCGCTGGCTTCGCCGCCCACGTGCAGGTTGAGGTATTGCACGCTGCTATGGGTAATGGTGGCGACCAGCGTCTTGCCGCCCGCCAGGGTAAGTTCTATTTCATCATTAACCGCGCCGGTAACGACGGCGGTAACGGTGCCGGTCAGATGGTTTCTTGCGGATGTCAGCATATGCTTCTCCAGAAGGTGGCCAGAAGAGGGAAGGTAACCCGGGCAAAGAGTCATTACCCGTCAACGCGCGGCAACTTTTATGCCATATCTACCGGGCGGCGTTTATTATGCCCCGGGAACATCACCGGGCGGCGCTGCAATTCGCCATCCACGGACGATTAAATACATCATCGCACATGAAATATGAACTTCATTAATATTTTAATAAATTTAATAGCTTGATCTTTAAAAAAACAGGTCGATATTGTTATGTAATTTTTTATATAACGGTAGCCGATATCCATGAACAGAAAAGCGTTATGCAGGGTTGTAATGTTAAGCGCACTGGGGGTTTTTACCAGCCTGGGCGCGCGGGCGGCGGATGATATCCGCGTCACCTACGCCGGTTCGATGGGGGTGGTGATGGACAAATACCTCGGCCCCGCCTTTGCCAAGGATCAGCATCTTAATTACCAGGGTCAAGGCCAGGGAGCTTACGGTATGGCGCGCCTGCTGGCCTCGAAAAAAATCGTGGCCGACGTGTTTGTCTCCATTACGCCGGGGCCGATGGACATCCTTAAACAGGCCGGCCTGATAAACGACGCCGTGCCGGTGGCCAGTACCCGCATGGTGATCGTTTACAATCCCAAAAGTAAATTCGCTCCCGCCTTCGACGCCGCCAAACATGCCGGCAAGGGGGATAACGCCCATGCCTGGTGGAAAGTGTTGCAATCGCCGGGACTGGCCTTCGGGCGCACCGATCCGGTCAATGACCCGCAGGGACAGAATATTATTTTCACCATGCTGCTGGCGGAGAAATATTATCAACAGCCGGGGCTGGCCCATAACGTATTGGGCGAGGTGCAAAATCCCAAACAGGTCTTCGCCGAAGGCGGTCTACTCACCCGCATGGAATCAGGACAGGTAGACGCGGCTTCGGGTTATGAAAGCGCGACGATTTCCGCGGGACTGCCCTATATTACCCTGCCGGATGAAATCAACCTGAGCAATCCCGCGATGTCGAAAGACTGGTACGATAAGGCCAGTTTCCAGGTCAAAGACGCCTCCGGGCAAGAGAAAACCCTGCATACCCAGCCGCTGGTATTTTATGCCGCGGTTCTAAACAACGCGCCCGACGCGGAGCAGGCACGCAAATTTGTTGCCTATCTGCAAAGCCGGGCCGGGCAGGATCTGCTGCAGCAAAACGGCTATGGCCTACCCAAGGGCGGAGCGCTGTATCATTAACCGTTGCCGGATATCAGGCTAGCATGTCGTCCCGCTGGCTGGCGCTGCCGGCCCTGCTGTTATTGGCGCTGCCCTTTATCACCCTGGTGGGGGTCACCCCCTGGCGTGATTTTCATCTGGCCTATGGCGACTGGGGATCGGTGGGGGTATCCCTGGGATTGAGCGGTATTTCCATACCGCTGATTGTCCTGTTGGGTATCCCCCTGGCGTTATGGCTGGCGCGCACGACGTCGCCCATGCGTCACTGGGTGGAAATCATGGTGTTGATTCCCCTGCTTACCCCGCCGCTGGCCCTGGGCATCCTGCTGGTATCGGTATACGGTCCCTATGGCACGCTGGGCGGCTGGTTAACCCGCATCGGCGTCTCACTGACCAATAATGCCGGCGCGTTTGTCATGGCACAGGTTTATGGCGCGCTGCCCTATTTTGTCATGTCGGCGCGTTCGGCCTTTGCCGGCGTGCCGCCGGATGTGGAGGATGCGGCTAAGATATTGGGCGCGTCATCCTGGCGTATCCTGACTCGGCTCACGCTGCCGCTGGCTCGCCAGGGCCTGGCCACCGGGCTTGCGATAGCCTGGGTTCGGGTGATTGGCGAATTTGGCATCGTATTGGTGTTTTCCTATTTTCCCCAGGGGATCCCGGTCAAACTCTATATCAACCTGCAAAACGACGGCGTGGATTCCGTGTACTCGCTATTATGGCTGCTGCTGGCGGTGACGTTGCCGTTTCCATTATGGTGCCTGATAAACTCCCGCCGTAGACCCTGACGGGCCCATCCGCGCCTATATTCACCCCCGGCTATTGCCGCCGGCTTTTACCGCTGTTTACGTAAAAAGTTATTATTCATTATCAGATATTTTTTTGACTAATATAAAGTATTAGCCATTTTTGCCATGGTTAATTAAAAATAATTCATTTTATAATTAATTGTTACTCTAAATATTTTCAAAAAAATATTCCAACATTTTGATAAATATCCCGCTGGGCTTTATCAATGTTTCCCTTAAGGAAAGGATATGAATAAGACATTTTTTTTCCTGGCCTGCTTGCTGGGTTGCGGTCTGGCGGGGTTTGCCCGGGCGGTGACCACCACCGGCACCATTAACGCCACGCTGACGTTAACCAACGGCTGCCTGATCAACGGCGACCCGGCCACCAGCAATGTTAACTTCGGCACGCTGGATTTCGGTACCCATCCCGCCACTTTCGAAGAACTGAGCGCCACCCTGTCCGGCGCCACCGGCGACGGCATCCGTGTTCGTTGCACCACGGGAGCCACCTTTAGCGTGCAGATAACCGGCAGCAATCCCGCGCCGGTGAATGTGTATGGCGCCGAAACCGCCAGCCCTCGTTATCTGGTGCTCGGCAGTGACGCGTCACAGGGCATTGCGTATACGCTTTATAACGACGCCGCGTTTACCTCGCCTATCGCCAACAATGCCGGTCTGAGGGCCTCCGGCATCCCGGATCCGGTTAACGGCAATATCTATCCGGTATATGGCCGGGTCACCCAGGGCGGGAATAATACCAGCGTGCCGGCGGGCACCTATAGCGACGTGATTAATGTACAGATCATTTACTGATAGCGGAACGCTTAAGCGATGTCAGTGTTTAACCAACGGCAACGGCGGCATTGCCCCGGCATTGTACTCGGGCCGCTGCTGGCGTTGTTTTCAGGCCTGCTGTATGCGCTGCCGTCGCAAAATTTCCAGGTGTCGGCATCGCTGGTGCCGGGCTGCCTCATCCAGGGTGGCGGCGTGCTCGGCACCCTGGATTTCGGGATCTTGTCCGGTATCGATACCCGGGCGGCCAATGCCGTTTTGGTGCAAAACGCCTCATTTTCCATCGCCTGCACCCCGGGTACGACCTTAACCATGAATCTGGGCGGCGGTAATCACTTCACCGCCACGCGTAACCTTCAGCGGGTAAACAATACCGACCTGATCGCCTATCGTCTTTTTACCAGCGCCAGTTTAACCCCCGCCAGTGAAATCCCGGTTAATCAGGCGATCCCGGTCAGCCACGGCGATGGCGAACACATCCAGCTGCCGGTGTACGGACAGTTGCAACTGGATGGCTTTAACCCGGCGGGAACCTATACCGATAACATTACGGTAACCCTGTCCTGGTAACATTTAGAAGGATCTGAATATGAGCACCATCACTTTCGGGCGCCTCCTCTCGGCGCTGCTGCTGGGACTGTGGCTACCGATCGCCCGGGCGGGGCACACCGTCCTTATCTGGCCGGTGGATCCCTTTTTGACCGGCGCGCAAAAAGCCACCGAGCTGTGGGTGGAAAACAAGGGCGCCACCGCCACCTTGCTGCAGGTGCGGATCTTCTCCTGGCAGCAGGAGGATGGCGGGGAGCGTTATCATACGCAACAGGATATTATCGCCAGCCCGCCCATGCTCAGGCTGGATGCCGGACAAAAACAGCTGATCCGCCTTATCAGGCAAACACCGGCCGCGGCGGGCCCGGAACTGGCCTATCGCATCCTGCTCGACGAAATTCCCACCCCTAACGACCGGATGGACGATCCCGCCAATTCGCTGACCTTCCAGATGCGTTATTCCATTCCGCTGTTTGTCTATGGCGGGCAATCATCGCCGGACAGCGGCGCGCCGTTGTTAAGCTGGCGTGTTATCCGGGCGCAGGGCAAGCCTTACCTGGAGATAAGCAATCGCGGCCCGGTACACGCCAGGCTCAGCAAAACGCGGCTGGGAAAACATCTGCTCACCGACGGACTGTTCGGTTACGTTCTGGCCCATTCCCGCCATCGCTGGCAGCTTACCGCCGGTGTTGAGCCCGGCGCGGTACTGGAAACCCGGATTGATAACCGCAACAGGGTATGGCGCGGCACCGCTTCCGGACAGTAGGCAATGGCACCTCCCGCGCCAAGATTTTTGCGCCGTTGCGCCTTTAAGCTGCTGGGCTGCTGGGCTTACCTGTTTCCTCTTGGCGGCGACGCGCAGACCTTCTCCTCGTTGCCGCCCCCGCCGGGCATAACGCCCGGGCAGACGCATCGCCAGTTTATGCTGGAGCTGGTGGTAAATGAGTCGGCCGACGGCAGGATTGTGCCGGTGGCCTTGCGCGACGGACATTATATCGTGCCCACCGCCGATCTGCTGCAAGCCGGGCTGCCGGCCGATCGGTTAAGCGCGCGGCAAACGGATGTCTCCGCCCTGCCCGGCGTCACGGCGACCTATGACCGGCCGCGACAGCGGTTGCTGCTGTCGGTGCCGGCCCACTGGCTGCCGGAACAAAGGGTGGACCTGGAGCGGGGCGGCGGGCGCCATCCCGGACGCGTCAGCCCCGGCGCATTGTTCAACTATGATATTTATGGCAGCCGTATCGGTGACGGCGGCATGCAGTTGGCGGTCTGGAATGAACTGCGGGCGTTTGGCGACGCCGGGCACGTCTCCATCGACGGCGTGGCGCAGCGCCAGTTTACCGGCGCGGCCGGGGGTCGCAGCGGTTATCTGCGCTACGATACCTACTGGGCCAACCAGAGCGAGGATAATGCCCTGCGCTGGACGGTGGGCGATGTGGTTACCGACGCGCTGGCGTGGAGCAGCAGCGTGCGCATCGGCGGCGTCCAGCTCGCCCGCGATTTTTCGCTACGCCCGGATATCGTCACCTATCCCCTGCCTTCGTTCGCCGGCCAGGCGGCGGTGCCGACTACCGTCGATATGTTTATCAACGGTTATAAGACCAGCAGCAATGACCTCCAGCCCGGTCCTTATTCGCTCAGCAATATGCCCTTTATCAACGGCGCGGGCGAGGCGGTTATCGTTACCACGGACGCGGTGGGCCGCCAGGTTATCACCGCCCTGCCGTTCTATGTTTCCAGCAGCCTGCTAAAACCAGGCTTATACGACTACTCCGTGGGCGCCGGAGCGCTGCGCCGCGCCTACGGCGTGAAGAATGCCGATTATGGCCCCCCGATCGCCAGCGGCTCCTACCGCCGGGGAATCACCGACCGGCTGACCCTGGAAAGCCATGGCGAAGGCGCGCAAAACCTGGCCCTGGGCGGCGTGGGCGGCCTGTTGAGGATGGGCCGCGCGGGGGTCGTCAACGGCTCCTGGACCCGCAGCCGGTTTACCGGGGCGGGGGGAGAACAATTTGGCTTGGGTTATCAATACAACAACCGGGTCGCCAGCGTCGGCATGCAGCATACCTGGCGCAGCAGCCAGTTTGCCAATCTGGCGCTCTATGACGGCGGCGCCCGTTATCTTCCGCACTCCGCCTGGACGTCAAGCCGCGCCAGCGCCCAATATAACGCCGGCGTCGCGCTTAACCGTTATGGCAGTCTCGGCGCGGCGATGATCGATATCCGCGACCGGGGCGGCAATCGTACGCGTTTATGGAATCTGTCTTGGAGCAGAAACCTGTGGGGCGACGCCAGCCTGTTTGTGACCGCCGGTATCGATCGGCAACAACGGGACTATACCGGCGCACTGTCATTGATCTTGCCCTTCGGCAGCCGATCAAGCGTAAGCGTCGGCCTGGAGCGCGACAGGCCCGGCGGCGTCGCCCAGCGCCTGACGGTTTCCCGCGCCATGCCCTCCGACGGCGGTTTCAGTTGGGATGCCTCTTACGCCCGGCAGCAAAAAGAAAAAGAATACCGCCAGGCCACCCTCGACTGGCGCAACCGTTACCTCGACGCCTCAGGCGGTTTTTACGGCGTCGGCGGCGGCGATACTCAATGGGCGGATATCAGCGGCGCGCTGGTGATGATGGACGGACAACTGCTGGCGGCAAACCAGCTGAACAACGCGTTTGTCCTGGTAAAAACCGGCTACCCGGAGGTGCTGGTGCGCTATGAAAACCAGCCGGCGGGCGCGACCGGTCCATCGGGTTATCTGCTGATCCCCAATGTTACCGCCTATTACCCGGCCAAATATGACATCGATATCCTCAATATCCCGGCCGACCTGACGGCACCCACCGTCGAGCAACGATTTTCGGTGCCCCGTCAAAGCGGCTACCTGCTCCATTTCCCTATCGAGCCGCTGCGCGCGGCAAGCGTCATTCTGCACGATGGCCAGGGCCGGCCGTTGCCCGTCGGCACCCGGTTATTGCGCGACGGGCGGCCCGATGATTATGTCGGCTGGGAGGGCATGGCCTGGCTGGAAAATGTGTCGGCGGATAGCCGGATGACCGCCATTACCCCCGAGGGGCGCCGCTGCGCCACCCGCCTAAGGCTGCCGGACGGCGGCCCCCGCGCTTTACAAACCTACGGGCCGTTGGCCTGCCCGTTGTCCGCGACGCCTTAAGGAGCGCCTGATGAAAAAAATTCCGCTGGTAGCCATGTTCCTTTTTTTATCATGTCCTGCCGTTCGCGCCGCCTGTACCTTGCCTGGCATTATTATCAACTTTGGCAAGGCAGGCTCCTTTAGCGTCAACGGCACCGCCAGCACGTCCAGCAACGCTGTCGAGGTTAACTGCGGCGGCGGCGCCGCGCTTGCCCTGATGAGCACCGATCACATTGATTTACAGCTCAATTCCGCAAGCGTCGTCAGTGAAGGCCGGGCGGCGCTGAAAGCCATTAGCGGCGCCGATGTTATCCCCATCCAGGTATGCACCACCGCCGACTGCTCGACGGAACTGGCAATGAATGGCGCCCCGGCGATATTCAGCGCCGGGCAGTTGGTCAACCTGGTCGGATTAATGGGGGGCGCTAACTTTAACATACCGCTGTATGCGCGCACCGTGACGGGCGGAAATGTGGCGGCGGGAACCTATATGGTCACCCTGAATATCCTGGTCAGCTACGCCATCTGCACCGGCATCGGCGCGCTGGGGCAGTGCCTGCCCGGCAGCAGCCAGGTTGGTTCAGCCATGGTGCCGGTAAGGGTTATGCTGTTCGTTACCAATGACTGCCTGACCATCACCGCGCCCAACATCAGCTTCGGCGCCGCGCCGCTGGTCAGTCACTTTAACCCGGTGGCGCAATCCGTTACCGTTGTCTGTACCAAAGGCAGTCTCTACACGGTGGGAATGAATAACGGCAATAACGCGGTTGATAACGTCAGAAATATGGCAAGCGCCGGCAATCTGCTCAGCTACGATATCTTTAAAGCCACCGGCGGCGCGCGCTGGGGCGGCGGTGGCGACGAACGCTGGTCCAGCGCTTTGTCCAGCGGCGTCAGCAGCGACGGCACACTACGTACCTATCAATATGTCGCGCGGATTCTGCCTGGCCAGCCAACCCCGCCGGCGGGCAATTATACCGATAACGTGGTAATCGACCTGTCATTTTAGACGGCACGGCCGGCAAAGCGTCATCTTATTTCACCGGCGGATGGGTTCCATCCGCCATATCAACATCACGTTCGCTTATTAACATGCGGGCGGCGTTCGGGTGCGAAAGCATATAATTTCCCCGCGATGAGCCGTTGGTCGACCTAATAAGTTTCGATAGCATTTATTTCGCGCTACTGTTCATCAGTGCTAATGTATCCAGCGTTTACCGCATTATCGAGTTTAGGGATAGACTCCCGCGGGTGGGATTTTTCACGTATTTGCCCATCCAATGCGCCGCCGGTCATATTTATCTCGACAATACCGTACCGACTTCATTCACCTCATGGCGATTACGCCAGCGGCAAGGGTTTCGGTACCGACATCCTGATTAATTCATCCATTTCCAACGCCGAGATACTGTCCCCGGAAAATGCCACGGCGTATTGATGCCCATCCGCGCTCACATGAATGGCGCAGTCATAACTTCTAGCTGGGGCCGCGGTCCTGCGTTTTGTCCTCTGGGCAACGATTTGCAACGTTGTTTTCGGCATCACCAGAATACGGCCAAGCTTGAATTCATCATGATATATAGATGTTTTCTTATCTGGTTCTATCAAAAGGAAATCAACTTTCATATTTTCACCATAGTGCTTGTCAGTTCATTTAAAATGATGCCCAAGGGACAAAATATTTTTATTCTAGTCAGTCGCCTCTATAAAAAAGCATTCATTATCTTCATTAAAATAATACTCAGACTATTTTATACCATGCACCGTCACGCCGCCATACACAAGGCATTCCTATTATTATTTCCATAGGTCAACAGGGCTGCGGCGGAATTTACTCACCTAGTGGAGAGGAATTATCTGAATTGTTGACCGCAGACTTATCAGTGAGACTTATGTAAATCGACATTTTTATGCGAAGAAGGGGAAAGCCGGGCGTGAATCAGCGCGGACGATTGATGGTGTAATTTATATTGCTGGCAAGCCGGCGTTTTTGCAGGGTATATTCCGCGGGCAGGCACAATGAATATGACCGCGCAATACAAATACATAACCAAGACTCAATTTTTGATGATTAATTAAGTAAAAAGTATATTCCCTTAGCATGATGAATATGGTTATCAGGTGGGGCGCAAGGAATGCCGGACAAAAAAAAGCACGTCTGGCGACGTGCTTTTTTTTTAAGCCTTGCCCCAATGCTGGAGGCAAAACCCTTAAAGAAGTTGGTCGGTGAGAGAGGATTTGAACCTCCGACCCATACGTCCCGAACGTATTGCGCTACCAGGCTGCGCCACTCACCGAATGCGGGCGCATCTTACTGCGGCCGTCTTTTTGCGTCAATCCCTTTTTCAAGAAAAACTGCCGACTTTTCACAAAAAACGCTTCAGGCGCCGATAGGAAAGCCGTTGCGCGGCGGGCGCTTACCTTCATAAGCGCCCGCCCACGGCCCAAATCGCTTACAGGGTCAACGCCTTGGCCGCCGGTTTGGCGCACCAGTTATTCTGCGGATTAATCCCGCCGTTCGGCGACGTATAGCCCAGGCAGCCGAGAATGGAATCAAACAGTTCCTCATGGCGATGGGTGGCGCCGATGCGCTGCTGCGCCTGCAGGCGATCGAACGCGTCCCGATGGCTGCGGTCGGCCAGGAACGCATCCGAGGCCCAGACCATCATGGGTACGCGGAACTGCTCCGGCGGCGCCATCTCGCGCGGTGTGCCGTGTAGATGGTAGTTTTCGTCAATGGACTCGCCATGGTCGGATGCATAGAACACCAGGGCTTTTTTAGAGCGCAGCCGATCGATGACGCTTGAAATAAAACTATCGGTATACAGCACGCTGTTATCGAAGGCGTTGATCAGCTGCGCTTTGGAACAGGAGTGATCGACGCCCATGCATTCTGGCTGGTAACGGGCATAACTGCGCGGATAGCGCTGCGAATACAGATAATGCGAGCCTTTGGTATGCAACACCACCAGGTGCTTGCCTTTGGGATAACGCTTGAGCGATTCACCCAACTCATCCACCAGCAGCATATCATCCACGGACTTGCCGCCGTTTCGCTTTTCCGCGGCGATCATCTCGCGAAAAGAAAAATTGTTGGCATAGGTATTTTTATAAAACCAGACTTCGCTTTGCATGGCGAACAGCTCCGAGGTAAAGCCAAGCGAGCGCATCACCGCGAATATATTCTGCTCTTTCAAGGTCCTCTGCTGGTTATCAGACGTCCCGCCCTCGCGCACAAACATACAGCGCAGGGAGAGTTTGGTCGAGGTATCGCAGGATTGACCGCGAAACACCGCCAGGTTTTTCTCATGCGACAGCTTGGGCGTGGTGTCGCGTTGATACCCCAGCAGCCCCATATGATCCCAGCGGGTCGTCTCGCCAATAATGAAGATCACGTAGGTATCGTCGATACCCGCCGGCGGCACGTAGGTAAAATGCCGGGCGGGATCGAATAAGGTGTCGTTCTCCTGGCTTTCGTCGAAATGGGTATAGGCGAACAGGCCGAGGGCCGCCATCCAGTTCACCGGCAGGTAGGAATGAGCAATAACGCCGCCGTAGCTGGGCAAGTCTATATTGGTGATTTTTTCGCGCACGTTCTGCGCTTTATCCTGATAGCGGACCGGCAGCCAGATCAGCGCCAGAATGACCAGCAGGGTCAACAGGGGCTTAAGCCGTTGTCCGGGGGTTTTCATCTGCTGTATCAGGGTGCCGCTCACCGAGTGTTGCCAGATTAAAAACAGCGGTAACGCGCTGACCACCACCATCCAGAGCACAAAATAAAACCCGACCACCTCTTTTGATAAATCAATATCGGTGGTCATTACCGAAGCAATGACGCCGTAACCAATAACCACATTGAAATAGGTCATGTAATAACTGGCGGCAACCGAGATTAACAACAATAATGTTGCTACCGTCCGGTAGAAATGACGGCCGCCCAGTGACAGGAGGCGCAGCAAAAAGAAGGTGGAAAGCACCGTCACCATTATCTCGGTCATGGCGATGACCATGTTGCCGACGGTGGTGACCGGGGGAAGGATATCGAAACGGCGGATAAACACCGACAGGTTAAGGAAAAAACCGACATAAACAGCGATTATCATCGACAGTTTTTGTTGCGATAGCTGTTTAACTAATTTTATCAAAGCAATAGTCCTGGCGCGTCAATAGGTTAGGGTTGCGGTGCTAACGATTTGGCGGCCGGAATTGCTTGCGGCTGGTGTCACCATGGCTAACAACGAATGGATAAGCATACCTGTATGTGCGAGACCATTTTGACAAATTTCAGATCAAAAAGTTTTCATTGAGCAATTGTTTTACCTGCGACCGCCGCATCGAACAAAAAACCGCCGCAAGCAAACGCTCACGGCGGCATTTAACCTGTTTCACCGGCCGCCGCCCGCGACGACACGGTGTCGGCATTGACGATTAATTGATGATATTAAGCGTTACGTCAATGTTATTGCGGGTCGCGTTGGAGTAAGGGCATACCACATGCGCTTTCTGCACTAACGCCTCGGCCACGCTGCGATCCATACCGGCCAAATGAATGTCCAGCTGGGCCTCGATGGCGAAACCGGTCGGCACCGCGCCGATGCCGACGGTGCCTTCAATAAATGCGTCCGCCGGCAGTTTTACTTTTTCCTGCGAAGCGACGTGTTTTAACGCGCCGAGGAAGCAGGCGGAATAGCCGGCGGCAAACAGTTGCTCAGGGTTGGTGAATTCTCCGCCCGGGCCGCCCATTTCTTTCGGCACGCCCAGTTTGACATCCAGCACGCCATCGGATGAAGTGGCCCGGCCATCTCGTCCGCCGGTCGCCTTGGCCTTTGCGCGGTACACTACTTTTTCAATAGACATGGTTATGTTCCTCTTACGTTATTGGATGATTTCTTCGCCGGACGTACCGCCGGACGGAGACCGTTTGCCTGCGATTAAATCGCCTGCAACATAAATACAACCGCTTAATCAAGTATAGCCGATGGCCTTCGCCGCGTCGTTATTCAAGCCCTGCGGGGAGTTACCACTGCGCCAGTTGGGCACGCAGCGTTTGCAGCTGTCGTTTTAACTCATTAAGTTTTTCTTCACTGCAGGCCGTGGCGCACAGCACGTCGCCCGGCAAGGTTCGCGCTATTTCGCGTAATGCCCGTCCCTTGTCGGTCAGACGGATAATCACCTGGCGTTCATCGGCCGCGGAGCGAAAACGCCCCAGCAGGCCGGCGATTTCAAGGCGTTTGAGCAAAGGTGTCAGCGTGGCGGAATCAAGATAGAGCCGTTCGCCGATATCCGACACCATCACCTCGTCGCGCTCCCACAGCACCAGCATCACCAGATATTGGGGATAGGTGAGATCGAGCTTGGCCAGCAATTTGCGATAGACTTTGTTCAAGGCCAGGTTCGCCGAATACAGGGCAAAGCAGAATTGCTGATCAAGGGCCAAGGGCGTGGCCGCCGCTTTTTGATCGTCATGTTTCGTTTTCATGGCGCAATTATAAATAGCGCGCGATAGAATAGCAAATTATTTTTCACGCGCGCTTTGTGCCGGGCGGCGAGGGTAAAAAACAGATGGCGTGCATTTTTGCTACACTTTTTCGGTAAGTTGTTAGCGTGAATTTTCACTTAAATGATACCATTAGCAAACTTGCTATCAATTTTTACCTACTGCGTGTGACCCATGGAAGCCTGGAAGATCAATATCTTTTCCGTCTGGTTAGGCTGTTTTTTTACCGGCCTGGCCATGAGCCAAATCCTGCCATTTTTGCCATTGTACGTTGAGCAACTGGGCGTGCGCTCCCATGAGGCGCTTAGTATCTGGTCGGGATTGGTGTTCAGCGCGACCTTCCTGGTTTCCGCGGTGGTGGCGCCGCTGTGGGGCAGCCTGGCGGATCGGCGGGGACGCAAGCTGATGTTGCTGCGCGCGTCGCTTGGCATGGCGGTGGTGATTGCGCTGCAGGGTTTTGCCAGTAACGTCTATCAGTTGTTCCTGCTGCGGGCGCTGATGGGCCTGACATCGGGGTATATTCCCAATGCCATGGCGCTGGTGGCATCGCAGGTGCCGCGCGAAAAAAGCGGCTGGGCGCTCGGCACCCTTTCCACCGGCCAGGTGTCGGGGGTGATTGTCGGCCCGCTGCTCGGCGGCTTCATGGCCGATCACCTCGGGCTGCGGGTGGTCTTTCTGGTTACGTCGGCGCTGATGTTCACCAGTTTTTTGGTGACGCTGTTCTTGATTAAAGAGAACAAGATCAACATTAACAAAGCCGATCAGCTAAAGGGCCGGGCGATCTTTCATTCATTACCCTATCCCGGCCTTATCTTCAGCCTGTTTATTACCACCATGATGATCCAGCTGACCAACAGCTCAATCAGTCCCATCCTGACCTTGTTTATCAAAGATATTTCCAATGATACCGGCAACCTGGCTTTCATCAGCGGCGTGATTGCCGCCGTGCCGGGGGTATCGGCGCTGCTGGCCGCGCCGCGCCTGGGCCAGTTGGGCGATCGCATCGGCACCTCGCGCATTCTGTTGGCGGCAATGGTGGCAAGCATAGCGCTGTTTTGCTGCATGGCCCTGGTGAAGACGCCCCTGCAGCTCGGGGTGCTGCGTTTCCTGCTCGGGTTCACCGACGGCGCGCTGATGCCCGCGGTTCAGACGCTGCTGGTAAAATTTTCCAGCGACAGGGTAACCGGCCGCATCTTCGGCTATAACCAGTCGTTTATGTATATGGGGAATGTGGTCGGGCCGCTTATCGGCTCCAGCGTCTCGGCGGTACTGGGATTTCGCTGGGTGTTTTTGTTCACGGCCTTAATGGTGCTTATCAATACCGTGCAGCTCTGGTCCGGCTTTCGCAAGATTCCATCCAGGAACAAATAGTTATATCCAGGGGTACCGTCCGCCCATTTGCACGACCATGATACCCGCGCAAATTGCCACAAAAAATAAAAATACCAGAAGAATTCGAGTCATCGCCTTGCTCCTCCGTAATGACTTGCCTGTTTTTTGACCAGCCTTGGTATAATATAGCCACGCTGGACGACGCTGACCAAGCCTCCGCGTAAAAAAATCCTTACCCCTACCGCGCCCAGCCCACGGACCGGCGGCGGGCGCGGCGGGCCGGTGCCCGTCACGCCGGCGGGCGGGCTTTTGTCGACCAGCCCGTCTTGTCCGCCTCACCTGCTGCTGTGGTTTTATTTAAAAATGCGGAAACGCTCTTCATCGTCGATAAAGGTTTTTTCGCCCGCCGCCTGTTCAATGGAGCCAAACGGCATTTGCGCGCGCAGTTTCCAGCTGTCCGGCAGTTGCCAGGTGCGTTTAACTTCGTCATCAATCAACGGGTTATAATGCTGCAGGGTGGCGCCGATGCGTTCCTGCGCCAGGGCGGACCATACCGAGAATTGAGCGATGCCGGTGGAATGTTCCGACCAGATGGGAAAATTATCGGCGTAAGCGGCAAATTGCTTTTGCAAAACATCTATCACCTTGGTGTCTTCAAAAAACAGCACCGTCCCTTTGCCTGCGGCGAATGAGGCCAGTTTGGTTTCAGTCGTGCCGAAGGATTCCGCGGGTACGATTTTTCTCAGCGTTTCCTTGATGATATTCCATAATTTTTCGTGCTGTGCGCCAAAAAGGACAACAACGCGGGAGCTTTGGGAATTAAAGGACGAAGGGCTATGTTTGACCGCTTCTTTTACCAGCGAGGCGATCTGGTCATCCGATAGCGCGACATTGCGGCCGATGGCGTAAATGGACCGGCGGGCTTTTATCACGTCCAGAAATGCATTGCTCATGTGGCTACTCCTGTTAAAGAAAAATTAATGAACGGCGGTTGCGTGCGGTTCATCGCACCGGCTAGCTTATGCCTTGTCGGTGTAATCTGTAAATCATTCGCATCATTCTCTCGATTAACTATGCTGATAAGACTTATTGCGGATCTTCATGGCATTAGCCCATGACCCACCAGACGAGCAGGAGCGGGAACCTTATGACCATAGAAACTCTGGAGTTGAACGGCGCGGTGGGCGGTGTCCCCAATAGCCCATTGCCCCTGGTTATCTACCGCGGGGTGATTCCGGCGCAAACCCCCGATCCGGCGGCCTGGCTGGAGCGTCATTTCGCCGCCAACGACTGGCCGGCCCAGTGGCGTTATATTATTTACAACTTTACCCACTTCCATTCAAACTGCCACGAGCTGCTGGGCGTATACGCCGGCGAATCCCGGGTACAGTTTGGCGGTGAAACCGGGCCGGAGGTCACGCTGTCCCTGGGCGACGTGGTGCTGATCCCGGCCGGCGTCGGCCATAAGGCGCTGCAATCAAGCGAGGATTTTATGGTGGTCGGCGCTTATCCCAACGGCATGAACGCCGATTTATGCCGCGACGATCCCGCCAGGCTGGCGTCGGTGCGCCCGCATATCGAACGGGTGCCGCTTCCCGCCACCGATCCGGTCAGCGGCGAACGGGGCGGCATTACCACCCTATGGCATAATCCGGAACAAGCATAACCCGGCGCGCAACAGGAGGAAATCATGTCTCGAGTACAGGCGGTTGATCATTTGGTGGTCAGCGTGAGCGATTTTGCCGTTTCAAAAAAATTCTACAGCGGATTGTTTTCGTTCCTTGGTTTTTCGGTCATGGACGAGATGTCCGGGGCGATGGGCTGGAGCAACGGCTCTACTCGCTTTTGGATTTACCAGGCGGACGAACAGGGTAAAACGCATCCGTATCGTAAAGGCGATGTGGGATTCCACCACTATGCCTGGTCGCTGAACAGCCGCCGGGACGTGGATGAGCTACAGGCGTGGCTCGAACAAAACCAAGCCGACATCGTCGACCCCGCCGGCGAATATTATGCCGACTATTATGCGGTGTTTTTCCTCGATCCCGACGGCATGAAGCTCGAAGGCATGCATTACGGGAAACAGGAATAATACCCGGCCAGTCGCTGCCTAAACCTGCCATATCGCCAAACCTGGGCCATACTTAGCAGACCCCAACTCAAAAGGAGGAATTCCCGATGAAAGAGATAGGCGCAAATGGTCAGGTGGATTATGTTGAATTCAACGTCAGCGACATCCAGCGCGCCAAACAATTCTACGGTTCGGTGTTCGGCTGGGCATTTACCGATTACGGCCCGACCTATACGGAATTTTACGACGGCAGGATCACCGGCGGGTTCACCTCTACCGAGGCGATCACCGCCGGCGGCGGCCCGTTGGTCATCTTTTACGCCAGCGATCTGCCCGGCACGCTGAAAAAGCTTGAGGCCGCCGGCGCGGAAATCGTCAAACCGATCTTTGCCTTCCCCGGCGGACAACGCTTCCATTTCCGCGATCCTGACGGCTATGTATTGGGCGTTTGGACCGAAGATTAGCCGGAGCGGTAAATTTGCGATCCTCCTTTCAAAATTGAAACAGCGTTCTAATTTAAGGCTTCCTCCATGTTAATCTATGGCGTCGAGTCATTATTTAACAGTAATATCGGAGGAAATATGTCCAAGACAGTCGCCGTATTGCTGGCGAAGGGTTTTGAGGAAGCGGAAGCCATCATCGTGATAGATGTGCTGCGCCGTTTGGATATCAAGGTCGAAACCCTTGCGTGCCAGGACCGGCTTGAGCTGGTCAGCTATCATCAGATCCGCATGTTCGCCGACGCCCTGCTGGAGCATCGCCAGGAGACGTTTTATGATGCCGTAGTGATCCCCGGCGGCCTTGAAGGCACGGTTAACCTGGCCGCCAATCCGCTGGTAACGGAATTTATCCGTCGTCACGATGAGGCGGGTAAATGGATCTGTCCGCTATGTTCGGCCGCGGCCCGGGTGCTGGGCGGCAATGATTTGCTCAAGGGGCGAGGCTACGTGTGCTCCGGCGATCTGCACCTGGCGGTTGGCGACGGCCATTTTATTGATGAGAAAGTCGTCGAGGACGGCAACCTGCTCAGCGGTAAAGGGTTGGGCGTCGCCTTTGATTTTGCCTTCTCCCTGGCCTATCGCCTGACCGGCGATAAACGAAAGACCGACTTCCAGGTTGAACATATCTATTACGACTACTGGCGCACGTCAGCGCCGGTTGGCGGTATTGTCCCGAATTAGCCTGATCATGGCCGGATTTAACCTGTTTAAGTGCCCTGCCCATGGGCACTATAGTGCTACAGCATTATCACGGAGTCCGGAAATGGCACAGAGCGCGTTATTGATTATTGATGTTCAGCAATCTTTCCTGCAGCGTCCCTTCTGGTCGGAAGACGACGTGCCCGCTTTCAAACAGGCGATACAGTCTCTTATCCTGGGATGCCGGCAGCGCGGCGCGGCGCTGGTGGATATTTTCCATAACAGCGGCGACGGCCCCTTCAGCCCGCAGTCCGGCCTGGTAAAACCGCTGCCGTTTTTAACCCATACCGCCGACGCCGTGTTCCACAAACATGTTCATAACGCCCTGACCGAATCCGGGCTGCGCGAGTGGCTGGATGAACGCGGCATCAAGCATGTGATTATCGCCGGCATCCGTACCGAGCAGTGCTGTGAAACCACCGCCCGGGTGGCCTCGGATCTGGGGTATCGCGTCACCTTCGTGACCGAGGCAACGCTGACGTTTCCCATGACCCATGCCGGCCGCACGCTTAGCAGCGGGGATCTGAAGCACCGCACCGAAACGGTGCTTACCGATCGTTTCGCCGCCATCCGCACCGTGGCCGAATGCCTGAAGGAGCTGGAGCAAGCCTGATGCGTGATGTCTACTTCCTGGTGTTGCCCCAGGTCATGGCGCTGGATCTTACCGGCCCGGCGGAGGTGCTGGCGCTATCCGGCGCCTTCAGGCTGCATTACATCGGCCCGCAGGCGGAGATCGCCACCTCCACCGGCATGACCATTAGCCGCGTGGAGCCGCTGCCGGTTTCCCTGCCGCCGGAGAGCATCGTGGTGCTGGCGGGCGTCGCCGATTCCCGCCATCAGTTGGACAGCCCGCCGGCCCTGGAGGCCAAGCGGTGGCTGCAAGAGCACCGATTGGCCTTTCAGGAGCGGACATGGACTCTGGTGTGCGTGTGCTCCGGGTCGCTGCTGGCCGGGCGAGCCGGTCTGCTGGACGGGTACCGCTGCACCACCCACCACGACGTGATGGAGCGCCTGCGTCAGCAGGCCCCGGCCGCCCTGGTCAGGGACAACCGGATTTTTGTCGAGGATCGCGGGGTATTCACCAGCGCCGGTATTACCGCCGGCATCGATCTGGCCCTGTATCTGGTCAGCCAGTACGTTGGGCCGCAGCAGGCCATGGCCGTCGCCAGGGAAATGGTGGTCTATTTCCGCCGTGGCGGCGACGACCCGCAGCTTTCGCCCTGGCTGCGCCATCGCAACCATCTGCATCCGGCGGTCCACCGCGCCCAGGATATCCTGGCCCATGAGCCGGAGGCGGAATGGCGGCTTGACGAACTGGCGCGGCAGGTCTTTATGAGCAGCCGTCACCTGACCCGCCTGTTCCGGGAGCATTTAGGGCTGAGCGTCAGGGAATATCACGAACAGCTGCGGCTGGCGGTGGCGCAGCAGCGTTTGCAGCAGGGCCAGGGCATCGAAAAATCGGCGCTGGCCGCCGGTTTTTCCTCCAGCCGCCAGCTGCGCCGGGCGCAACTGCGCTGGCATGATTGACGGCAATTGGCGGTTGCAACCCGAGAGCCCGCCTGCGCCCAAGCCGTCAGCTGACCCAGCGGCGCGTATCGATGCGCCGTAGTCCCATGGCCAACAGCAGGCTCAGCGAGAGCGTGACGACAAACACATACAGGATATCCAGCGGCGGCGCCGCTTTAAAATCCAGCCCATGGGTGCGGATGTAATGAATGATAAACGCATGGAAGCCATAAATCGCCAGGGAACAACGGGAAACCAGGCGCAGCGGTGTCCACCATGGCCGCCGGCAGGCCTGTTTAAAAAACACAAACAGGCTGACGGCGCCGATAAAGACCAAGGGACCGCAATACAGATAATAGGTATCGGCAAAATCTCCATTGATAATCAGCTGCTTTTTCGTGCCCATCGCCACCAGCGCCACGCTGGTGATAAATAGCGCCGCGGCGATAACGGGGATTTTTTTACCCTTCAGGTCCAGCACGCCCGCCGCCCGGCCCAGAACCGCGTAAAAGAGGTAATAAAACGTATCGCCGCTGATAAACAGGTTTATCGGCAATAGCCTGATATGCCCGTGATTAAACGGCAGGGTATTGGGATTGGCGGCGACCGCCAGCAGTAAAATCAATATGGACAGATAGCCTGCGGACACCGGTTTGATCTCAATCAGCGGTGACAGCAAATAGATAACAATGACCGCGTAGAAAAACCAGAGATGGTAGAAAACCGGCTTCTGCAAGGCGCCGGTCAATGCCTGCGCCGCGCTGATCGGGGTAAAAATCGCCATATACAGCAGGCCAAGCAGACTGTAAAACAGCAGGCAAAGCCCCACGCGCAGAAAATGCCTGGAACCGGCGCGCCTGGGGCCGAAAAAAAGAAAACCCGACATCATAAAAAACAGCGGAACGGCAACCCGCGACATGGAGTTAAGCACATTGGCCAGCAGCCAGTTGTGTTCGCCAATGTCCAGACCATGGGTCACGTAAAACGAGGTGGTATGAATCATTATCACCATCATGCAGGCCAGCGCACGCAGATTATCTATCCAGTCGATTCTTTTATCTTCGTCCACTCACATCATCCCTATCCGCATTTTGCATTCGTGCCCCTGATCTTCAATACCTTAAAAATAGGCTATATATCGACAAATAAGGATGCAAAGTAAAAATGAATTATCCGCACCCGCGATATCCTGTGCAGGGGTTGCGCGGGCTGTCAATTGAATGCAAAATAGCCGGCCAATGGTCGCGGCATTGGCCGGTTTTTCTATTTCCAGCTTATAATTCATTTGGTTATATATGCAGACATCATTATCAACCCCCGTCCGTTTAGGCCGGCGGGCGCTGCTGTTTCCGTTATGCCTGGTGTTGTTTGAATTTGCCGTCTATATCGGCAACGACATGATCCAGCCGGGCATGATGGCGGTGGTCGATTCATTTAACGCCGGGCAGGAATGGGTTCCCACCTCCATGACCGCCTATCTGGCCGGCGGCATGGTGCTGCAATGGCTGCTGGGGCCGTTGTCGGATCGCCGCGGCCGCCGTCCGGTGATGCTGGCCGGGGTGGTATTTTTTATCATCGCCTGTCTGGGCATCCTGCTGGCGCGGACCATTGAGCAGTTTATGGCGCTGCGGTTTTTACAGGGCTTCGGCCTGTGTTTTATCGGCGCGGTCGGCTACGCCGCGATTCAGGAGGCGTTCGATGAGACCACCTGTATCAAAATTACCGCGTTAATGGCCAACGTCGCCCTGATTGCCCCGCTATTGGGTCCGCTGGCCGGCGCCATAATTATCCAGTTCGCCTCCTGGCAAATCATGTTCGTGCTGTTTGCCGGCATGGCGGCCATCGCGCTGGCGGGCCTGTGGCGCGCCATGCCCGAAACCGCCTCGCGTCTGGGGGAACCCTTATCACCGGCCGGCCTGTGGCGGGACTATCGGGTGGTGCTGGCCAATCGCCCGTTCCTTTACGGCGCCATGGCCATCGGCCTGGCCGGCCTGCCGCTGCTGTCATGGCTGGCCCAATCGCCGGTGATCCTGATGGGCGACGCGGGACTGGCGCCGATGGAATACGGTTTGCTGCAGATGCCGGTGTTCGGCGCGCTGATGCTGGGCAATGTCACCCTGGCGCGTTTAAGCGGCCGGCGTAGCGTGGAACAGCTGATCAAACTCGGCGCCGCGCCGATCATCGGCGGGCTGCTCTTGTCCACCGCGGCAACCCTGTTCTCGCCTCACGCCTACATGTGGATGACCGCCGGCCTGAGCCTGTACGCCTACGGCATCGGCGTGGCCAACGCCGGGCTATACCGCCTGACGCTGTTTTCCTGCGCCATGAGCAAGGGCACGGTCTCCGCCGCGCTGGGCATGCTGAACATCCTGGTCTATACCTTGGGCATAGAATTGGCCAAGGCTCTCTACGCCCAGGGCGGCAGCGGCATTTTCAACCTGTTCAACCTGATAAGCGTGCTGGGGTGGTATACGCTGGTCAGGCTGTTTATCCGCCGGCGCGCCTCCACACCCGCCTCAATTACCACGCCGGCGCTGTAGATCCCTGAGTAACATGGCCGGCAATCGCCGGCCATGTGGCCCTCGCCCGGCTAAAACAGCCCCATCGGCTGATCGGAATAGCTGACCAGCAGGCATTTGGTCTGCTGGTAATGCTCCAGCATCATCTTATGGGTTTCGCGCCCGATACCGGACTGTTTATAACCGCCGAAGGCGGCATGGGCGGGATACGCGTGATAACAGTTGGTCCAGACGCGGCCGGCCTGGATGCCGCGGCCCATTTTATAGGCCACATTGCCATCGCGGCTCCAGACGCCGGCGCCCAGGCCGTAGTCCGTGTCGTTGGCCAGCGCCAGCGCCTCATCCATATCCTTGAAGGTGGTCACCGCCAGCACCGGGCCGAAGATTTCCTCCTGGAATACCCGCATGCTGTTTTTGCCGAACAGGATGGTCGGCTCCAGGTAGTAGCCCTCGGACAGCTGTCCCTCCATCTGTTTGCGCCGCCCGCCGGTAAGGATTTCGGCACCCTCTTTTTTGCCGATATCGATATAGTTGAGAATGGTGTCCATTTGTCCTGACGACACCTGTGCGCCCAGTTGGGTGCGGGCATCAAGCGGGTTACCGCTGCGGATGGCTTCGACGCGTTTCACCGCCCGTTCCATAAAACGCTCATAAATAGACTCCTGCACCAGCGCGCGGCTTGGGCAGGTACAGACTTCGCCCTGGTTAAACGCAAACAGGGCAAACCCCTCCAGCGCCTTATCAAAAAACGCATCCTCCTGGTTCATGACGTCGGCAAAGAAGATATTCGGCGATTTGCCGCCCAGCTCAAGCGTAACGGGAATAATATTCTGCGACGCGTAGCTCATGATGCGCTGGCCCACTTCCGTGGAACCGGTAAAGGCGACTTTGGCCACGCGTTTGGAGGTGGCGAGATATTCGCCGATTTCGGCGCCGGCGCCGTTGACCACGTTGATCACGCCCGCCGGCAGCAGATCCTGGATGAGCTCCATCATCACCAGGATGGAGAGCGGGGTCAGCTTGGCCGGCTTAAGGACGATACAGTTGCCGGCGGCCAGGGCCGGGGCCATTTTCCAGCAGGCCATCAGCAGCGGGAAATTCCATGGAATAATTTGCGCCACCACTCCCAGCGGCTCGTGGAAATGATAGGCGACCGTGTCGGCGTCGATTTGGCTGATGCCGCCTTCCTGCGCGCGCAGGCAGGAGGCGAAATAACGGAAATGGTCGATGGCCAGGGGCACGTCGGCGGCGCTGGTCTCACGGATGGGTTTACCGTTGTCCCAGGTTTCCACCGCCGCCAGCAGCTCGACGTTCTGTTCCAGACGATCGGCGATGCGCAGCATAATATTGGCGCGGGTTTGTACCGACATCGCCGCCCATTCCGCTTTGGCGTGATGGGCCGCGTCCAGCGCCAGATCGACGTCGGCTGAGCTGGAGCTGGCGATTTCGCACAGCGGCAGGCCGGTCACCGGCGTCAGGTTGACAAAATAATCACCCTTTACCGGTGCGACCCAGGCGCCGCCGATAAAGTTGTCATAACGTGGTTTAAGTTCGAGCGGATAACCGTATTCGCCGGGTATCAACCGGCTTGAGGGGGGATTGTAAGCCATGTTTTCTCCTAGACACTGTGAACCAAGAGTTGGGCCGGGACGAGAAACGTTATCCTTTAACGTTAGCCGCAGCGCCCGCGCCAAGACAGGTCAGGAGGAATTGAATTTTAACTATTCGAGAGGCTTCACAGTTTGCGTCATAACATTTCAGCTCCATACAAATCCGCTGCTACCGGCGGCGCAGTCCTCGCAAAACTGGTGCGCGCGAACAGGCGTTCCGCCAGCGTCACCAACGCCGGCCGATGCACGCACCAGTTGGGCATCACGCGGCGATAATTGATAAAACCCAGCGTACAGGCCACGGCGATATCGGCAATCGTCAGGGTGGGGCCGTTAAGCCGCCTTCCCTCGCGGGCATGCCGCTCCAGCGCGTCCAGTCCGCGGCGGATTTTTTCGCGCTGGTTCAACAACTCCTTTTCATCGGGACCGCCGGCGCCGCGCCGACATTCGCGCACAATGGCCATCGCCGCATCCGTCACGCCGTCGGCCAATGCTTCGATTTGCCGCACCCGCAGCGCCTCCAGGCGATCGGCCGGCAGCAAAGGCGGCTCAGGATAGGCCAGCTCCAGATATTCCGCGATGATGGGCGAATCAAAAATGCCCTCGTCGCGCCCGTTAAGCAGAACCGGCACCTTGCCCAGCGGGTTCACCGCCGTGACGCTGGCATCGCGGCCGTCCGGGGTGGCGCTGACCAGCTCGAAGGCAATGTTTTTTTCCAGCAGGATGACTGAAATTTTCCGCACATAAGGACTGGTATAGCTGCCGACGAGTTTCATTGTCTTGCCTCCGGTTGCCGTGGTCGCAAGAAATAGTATGGCCCATGACGCGGAACGCAGAGTCCGTATTTAATGGAAAGACAATGTGCCCAGAATGCCGCCGACCAGAGCGTCATGGGCGCCGACGCCGGAAACCGGCGACAATACCTGGATGGTGACGACGCGATCGATGTAAGGCGTTATCAGCAGGGTGCCCAGCATGGCTTTACCCTGCATTTCCTGTTGGGCGTCGATGCGCAGGAATTTATGTTTGCTCACCACGACCTGGGTCTGCCCGGTTTTTTTAACATTCTTGAACTGGGTTTTGAGGCCAGACAGCGCGCCCTGGGCCATTTTGTTGAATGCCGCATCGCTGGTATCGTTGGCATCGCCGTTAACCGTGCGCACTTCGCTTATCCCCACCGCCTGGGAATGCGCCTGGTTGGCGAACAGCTGGACCACCACGCCGGTATTTTGCGCGTTGGCGTCCTGCCGCGTCTGGTTAACAAAATCCCGCGGTAACTGGAATGTCATCTTGCCGTCAAGCAGCGCGACCTGGACAACGTTGCCTGCTTCGGCCACCGGCGCCGCGCTGGAAGACGCGGAAGGCGCCGCCGGCGCGGATGCCGCCGTGCCGCCCAGTACCGATGCGCCCGCCAGGGCGATCGCGGTCATAATCCTGATGATACTTATTGCCATGTGAAACATCCTTCTCGCCATCGACAAAACCGCCGGGTTGCGGCGGCCGGTTTAAAAACATCGTTACGCTGAAGCATAGCCTTTTTTTAAGCGCAGCGGCGCGCGCCATGACCATTTTGTTACCGCGCCTCCGGTGGAGTAGACTAAAGGCTCCAGGCCCACCAGTACAGCGGCGAGTAGCACATCGTGACCGACCCCCTAAGTCTGAAGGATACCGATCCCACCACCCTTGCCGGGATAAGCCGGCTCGGCGTACGCAAGCGCGGACAGCTCGACTCGGAGCTACCGGACTGGCTGGCCGAGGAAGTGCCGGTGGCGTTGGTCTATAACGGCATATCCCATGTGGTCATGATGGCCTCGCCCAAAGAGCTGGAACAGTTCGCCCTGGGTTTCTCGCTGTCCGAAGGCATCATCAGCGCGCCGGGCGAAATCTACGGCATGGACGTGGTGCCGGCCTGCAATGGCATGGAAGTGCATATCGAACTGTCCAGCCGCCGCTTTATGGCGCTGAAAGAGCATCGGCGCGCCATGGCCGGGCGCACCGGCTGCGGCGTTTGCGGCGTCGAGCAGCTTGAGGAAATAGGCAAACCCCTCCCCCCGCTGCCCTTTACCCAAACCTGGCCACTGGCACGGCTGGACCGCGCCCTGGCGCAGCTTAAAAGCGTGCAGCCCATCGGCAGGCTGACCGGCTGTACCCACGCGGCGGCCTGGATCACGCCCGAGGGCGAACTGACGCTGGGCTGCGAGGACGTCGGCCGCCACGTGGCGCTGGATAAACTGCTTGGCTACCGCGCGCGCCAGGCCGCCACGCCCGGCGCGGTGCTGGTGTCCAGCCGGGCCAGTTATGAAATGGTACAGAAATCCGCCATGTGCGGCGTGGAAATCCTGTTCGCCGTCTCGGCCGCCACCGCCCTGGCGGTAGAGGTGGCCGAGCGCTGCGGGCTGACGCTGGTGGGATTCAGCAAGCCGGGACGGGCCACGGTTTATACGCATCCATGCCGAATCGTTGACAGCAAAAGCTAAACATGTTCTTTAAAAGGGACTGATAAACGTTTTAATAAACGTTTAATTAACTATAATGATCGGATTGCTTACGCGGCACTAACATTTATTCTGGGTGCCGCTCACCTAAAAATGGAGAAGATTAAGATGAGCTATACTCTGCCATCCTTGCCGTATGCTTACGACGCCCTGGAACCGCATTTCGACAAACAAACGATGGAAATCCATCACACCAAGCATCATCAGACCTATGTCAATAATGCCAACGCCGCGCTCGAAAGCCTGCCTGAACTTGCCAGCCTGCCGGTTGACGAACTGATCCAAAAACTTGACCAGGTGCCGGCGGACAAAAAAACCGTTCTGCGCAACAACGCCGGCGGTCACGCCAACCATAGCTTGTTCTGGAAAGGCCTCAAGCTTGGCACTACCCTCACGGGCGAACTGAAATCCGCCATTGAGCGCGATCTGGGTTCCGTGGACGCGTTCAAGGAAGCGTTTGAGAAAGCCGCCGCCACCCGTTTCGGCTCCGGCTGGGCCTGGCTGGTGTTGAAAGACGGCAAGCTGGCCGTGGTCTCCACCGCCAACCAGGACAATCCGCTGATGGGCGACGCCATCGCCGGCACCTCCGGCTACCCGATCCTGGGCCTGGACGTATGGGAACACGCCTATTACCTGAAATACCAGAACCGCCGTCCGGACTATATCAAGGCCTTCTGGAACGTGGTGAACTGGGATGAAGCGGCCAAACGTTTCAGCGAAGCCAAATAACCGGCACCCACTCAAGGCAAAGACCACCCCGCGGGGTGGTTGGCATGAAACGCAACGTCCCGGACATCAGGCCGGGACGTTGCGTTTCAGCGGCTGTCTTGCCATAAGCAGGGATTATTTAAGCAGCAGCTTATCGGAGAAGGCTTTTTTGGCGCTGATGCGCACCAGAAATTCGGTGGCCGACAACACCATGGTGGAGCGGACAATCTGCTGGTAGCGCTGCTGCTGCATACGCACCAGCGCGTCGTCCTGCGGCGCGCGGGAAAACTCCGGCAACGGCGGGAACGCCGCGACGCAGTGCAGTTCGCTGAACGGGCCGAGGATTTCATCGTCGGTAAAACGGTACTCGTTGGGATCGTCCTGCAAGGCTTCGTGCAAGGCCATCAGCAGCTCGGCGTCTTCATATTCCTGGCGGCTGATGACGCCCAGGGCATACACCAGCTTCAGGCGCACCGGCAGTTCGCCCAGCGGGCCGGCGCCGACCAATAACGGCTCCACGGCATACTTTACCGCGTAATCATCCTTGCGAAAAATTTGCAGCACCAGAATATTGACCGCCTCGGCCAATAATTCCACCGCCGCGCCCATCAAATCCCTGACCGTTGTGCCGGCGTTCAGTTGTTCGAGGACCTGGTTTTCGTACAGTTGAGCATTTTCCGTCATCACCGAACACCATGTAACTTCCGGGGACGGGAAGACGTCCCGTCCCCGGATCTTCATCATTATTGCATGGCGTTATAGAGATCCACCACCTGCGCTACCACCTCGCCGTCTTCCTCAAGGCCGGAGACCTGCGCCAGCGCCGCCCCGGGACCTGATTTTTCCAACAGCTCCGCCCACTCCTGCGCCTGGGGATCCTGCTCGCTATGATAATGCATGGCGGCGGCGATGCCCTTGAGCAGGTTGTCGTGACGCAGGCCGTATTCCAGGGTGCCGCGCAGCGGTTTGATCAAACGATCGCCGGCGCTGAGCTTACGCAGCGGCTGGCGGCCGACGCGCTCCACATCGTCATGCAGATAGGGATTTTCAAAGCGCTGCAGGATCTTGTTGATGTAGGCGGCGTGTTTCGCGGCTTCAAAACCATAGCGGTTAATCAGCACCGCGCCGCTCTCCTCCATGGCGCCTTTCACCACCTGGCGGATGGCCGGGTCGAGGATGGCGTCGCGAATGGTCTTGTGCCCGGCATGCTGGCCCAGATACGCGGTGATGGCGTGACCGGTGTTCAACGTAAACAGCTTGCGTTCGACAAAGGCCATCAGGTTATCGGTCAGCTCCATGCCGGCAATGGCCGGCGGCTCGCCGATAAACTGGGTTTTATCCACAATCCATTCGCTAAAGGTTTCCACCGTGACCGCCAGCGGATCCTGGGTACCGGCTTCGGCCGGGGGCACGATGCGATCCACGGCGGAATCGACAAAACCGACGTGCTGCGCCACCCAGGCGTGATACTGCTCGGGCAGCGCCTTTTGGACATGCTGTTTCAGCTGGCTGGTGCCGCGCACCATGTTTTCACAGGCGATGATATTCAGCGCCCGGGTATTGCCCGCATCATGGCGCGCGATCAAGCCCTTGGCGACGGTGCCGGCGATGCGTTCCAGGATCTGCGGCCCTACGGCGGTGGTCACCAGATCAACGTCGGCTATCAACGCCACCACGTCCGCGCCGGTGCTGTTGACCGCGCTGACGCCGCTCACCTTTTCCACATGGGACTGTTCGCCCACCACATGAACGTCGTATCCATGCCTGGCGTTAAGGGCGTCCAGTACCGTTTGGTTGACGTCGGCGAACACCACTTCCACCCCGGCGTCGGCCAATAGTTTGCCGATAAAGCCCCGCCCGATGTTTCCTGCTCCGAAATGTAATGCTTTCATAGATTTAACCTTGGATTCTCTTAGTTAAAAAGGGGCCAATGCAGGCCCCCTCTCAAATACAACCGTTTCCATCGCCCGCGCTGTGGTTAGGCCGTTTTGCTGCCTTTGAGCAGCTCAAGCACTTCATCTACGTCGGTGGTATTAATCAGCCGCTGGATAACCGCATCGTCGTCCAGCGCATTGGTCAGGCTGGTAATCACCTGGATGTGCTCGTTGTTGCGCGCGGCGATGCCAATCACCAGACGGGCAATATCGTCTTCTTCATCGCCGAAACGCACGCCCGCCGGATACTGGCAGAACACCACGCCGGTACGCAGCACTTTATCCTTGGCCTCGATGGTGCCATGGGGAACCGCAATGGACTCGCCCAGGTAGGTGGAGGTCAGTTTTTCACGATCCAGCATCGCTTCCACATACTCCGGCAGCACATAACCGCCGTTCACCAGTTGCTCACCGGCAAAACGGATCGCCTGTTCCTTATTATCGGCCTGCCGTCCGAGGAAGATATTGGCCGCGGTCAGGCGGAACAGGTTCTGCTCGCTGTCTTCAAAGCTATCGTCCAGAGTGGTGATGACTTTGTTCTGATTGGTTTCGGTTTTCTGCACCGCCACCAGACGCGCCACCAGGTCGGTATACAGACCGCTGTCCAGGAAGTTGGTCAGGGAGATATGCTGCGCCTGCGGTGCGTGACGCATGGCCCGCTCGGTCAGGTCGCGATGGGTAATCACCAGATCCACGTCCTCGGGCAGGCTGTTGATGGCGGTGTTGGTGACGCTGATATTGGTCAGCCCCGCTTCCTTGACTTTCTTACGCAGCACCCCGGCGCCCATGGCGCTGGAACCCATGCCGGCGTCGCAGGCCACGATGATTTTACGTACCGAAGCCAGGTCGCCGGTGGCGCCGGCGGTAACCGGCGCGGCCATGCCTTTAGACTGCGCTTTCATGTCTTTGATGCGACGGGTGGCGTCTTCCAGGTCGTCCCCTTCCTTGGCCTTCATGCTTTTCAGCAGGATCGAGGCGATAACAAAGGACACCGCAAAGGCCGCAATCACCGCGGTGATATTGGCGAAATAGGCGCCTTTAGGCGTCATGGCCAACACCGCCAGGATGGAACCCGGCGAAGCGGGGGAAACCAGGCCGCCGTGCAGCACGCTCAGGGTGAACACGCCGGTCATGCCGCCGAGGATTACCGCTATCAGCAGACGCGGGTTCATCAGCACGTAAGGGAAATAGATTTCGTGGATACCACCCAGGAAATGGATGATGGCCGCGCCGCCGGCGGATTGTTTGGCATTGCCGCGACCGAAAATCATATAGGCAATCAGCACGCCCATGCCCGGACCCGGATTGGCTTCAATCAGGAAGAAGATGGACTTGCCGGTGGCGGTAGCCTGTTGGATGCCCAACGGCGAGAAGATGCCGTGGTTGATGGCGTTATTCAGGAACAGGATTTTTGCCGGTTCGACGAAAATCGAGGCCAGCGGCAGTAAGTCGTGGCGAACCATCAGGTTAACGCCCGCCGCCAGGATATGGGACAGGATTTCAACCAGCGGCCCAATGGCCAGGAAGGCGACAATCGCCAGAATCATACCGATGATGCCGGCGGAGAAGTTGTTGACCAACATCTCGAAGCCGCTTTTGATTTTGCCGTCAACCATACGGTCGAAGCGTTTTATCGCCCAGCCGCCCAACGGACCGGCCAGCATGGCGCCGAGGAACATCGGCATATCCGCCCCGGCAATCACGCCCATGGTGGTAATGGCGCCGACCACGCCGCCGCGTTCGCCGCCGGCCAGCCGGCCGCCGGTGTAACCGATAAGCAGCGGCAGCAGGTAGGTGATCATCGGGCCGACTAATTTAGCCAGCGTCGCATTGGGTGTCCAGCCGGTGGGTATGAAAAGCGCGGTGATGATCCCCCAGGCAATAAAGGCGCCGATATTCGGCATCACCATATTGCTCAGGAAACGGCCAAAATTTTGTACTCTGACCTTGATATCCGAAGAAGACATAAAAAACACCCCTATTGATACGCGCCGGACAATAAGGGCGCGTGAAAATTGTTGCGACAGTGTTGCATTCTCTGTCGGTAGTTCTATAAGCAGCGGGACTCTACCACGCTGCGTGACGAATGCGTACCGAGTGGCATAATTGTGATAGATATCACCATGTCACCCCCCGATTACCCCCTATATAGGTGATATTCATCACATATTTCTTATGAAAAAAAACCACAATTATAGCTTCAGGCAGTTAATGGCGGATAAATTGTGATGTAGATCACTGTTGTCTGCAGAGTATTTGTTTGATAAATGTGATTTGTATCACAAATTATTTGTCACCCAGCCGTGAAGGCGGCGCGAGATCGGGCTTACCGGTTGATTTGCACGGTAAACCGCGGGATTTGCCGGCATAATCTGTAAGAAACTTACCGCGACGGTACAGGCGACTGCGCACTTCCCTCTGCGCTATTATCAGCATGATATGTTGCAAAAAAGTGACCCGAGCGGCCATCCACGGCGCGCTCGGCGTTCAATCGCTTTGCCCCTATTCCCGCTCACGTTCATTGGCAGGCCCGGCGGCGATCGGGATACCAGCGTGATTAACGCAGGGCGGCGCCGGCGGCGGTCTGCGCCTGCATCAGTTGCTGGTGCTGGCTTTGCAGCCCGGCCATCAGCTCATTGTATTGCGTCGCCTGCAGCCGGGTGGGAAACGCCACCGAGGTGGGGCCGTAGGTCACCTGGCCGCCCTGCATATTCAGGAAATTGCCCACCTGGATCAGCGTTTCCGAGAGCGTAGCCGCGCTGGTGACCACCGGCGTCACCTGCTGAGCCGGCTGGATCACCAGCTTGGTATAGGCTTGCTCATATACCGCTTTCAAATCGTCGGGCTGCTTCAGGGCGGCACGTGCGTCATCAGCCTGTTTTTTCAGCCGCTCGATTTGCGGCCCCAACAGGTTCAACGCCCCCGCGGACTGCTGCAAATCCACCCGATGGGTGAGATAATCCTGCGGCACGCGGATCTGGCTGACCTGATCCAGCACCGGCAGCAGGCTGGCGTTCACCGCCTGGGTATATTGCTGGGTAAACGTCAGCAGGATCTGGTAGTCGGCTACATAGGTGCCGAACTGTTTTTTCTGATCGTCGGTCAGCGTCGGCAGCCGCTCGCCGCCCGGCAGTACGGTGGTTTGTAAAAACGCCATAAACGCCTTGCGCTGCTCCGGCTCCTTGTCGCCGCAGGCGGTAATCTGCAGCGCCAGCATAAACAGCACTGGAATCATCAGCGCATAACGGAACTGCGCCAGTCTGTCCCTTAACATCATGTCCAACTACTCCTGTAAAATAACTCACCGGTTTCCGTGGTTCCAAAATTGCCGCGTCCTGTTTGCAGAGTAAGGATAGTCCACTTTGGGAGGAATAAATATGCTCAAGGCATTGCCAACGATCTCATTTTTTTTACAAAACTCGCGGCGCATCGAACCAATCAACCGCATCAAGCGTGAGGGAGACAAATCCGCTATTGCCATAACGGTCCGTCAGCCGTAACGCCAGTCCATAGCGCTCGGCGGAAAACCAGGCGAAGGGGAACATATTATTAGCTGAAACGGTAAATTTGTAGCACACCAGCATACCCGGATCGTTACCCGCGATGACCTCGTCAGGAGTAAGCCGCGGGAACACCAGGCAAGCCGGTGGATTAAAACCGGTTAACGGTTGGCCCAGATAGTGGCCGCTTATTTGTGTTGAGACAGGGTTCAAATACCAGTAATTAACTTGATAGGGAACGAACTGCGCGCCGCGTCCCAAAACGGCCAAGGGAAATTGACTATCAAGGCCGGTGAAGCCTGTCACCTGCTGACCATTCCAATTCTCAAACTCACGAAATATGTTGTCATCAGTAATAACGCCGGATAAGTTTTCAACGCTGCGGAATTGGCCGTTGGCAGGCGTAATTCGAACGTAATGCCGGGTTCTGGTGCCGTCTGTCCGTTCCTGAATGGGATTATTACCGGTTCTTGATTGCCAAACAATATTGGTGCGCTCGGTGCTACCCACCCCTTGCAGTACGCGGCGGTTTCGCGCCAGAGAATAGTCGATGGGATCCAGGGCGGTAATAGCCACCTGGCTGGCGAAATCCGGCGTGCCGGTTAAATTGGTCTGATAAACGCCGACCGGCGCATCGGGATTGGTCAGGCTAACCTGCGCCGCCACCTGCCTGGTCCTGGCCGGAGTGAGGGGACCGCACATCACAAAAAATGACGCCACCGCCGCATTAACATTTACCGGCAAAGACGGCTTATCGCCATTCTCGCCGGCGGGCGTGGGGGGTTCAAAATTAAACCCGTTATCCACCTGACTAAAACTCCAGACCGATTCACGCGCGGCGGGGGGTAAATCGGTGCCATCCACCATCTCATCCCCTCTGACAAAATCAAGCAGGGTACTGTGTTGCAATAACGCGCTGGAGGGGATATTGGTGATTTCCTGGTTCAAGTTGTTGACTGCATTCATGTGTATGATAACTTCGGTCTGATTAAAACCATTCCGGTAAACGAACGCTTGCGGCTCGGTAGTCCGGGTAGTGATAACCAAACGAGTAATTCTATGAATTTGCGCCCAATGGGTAAAAATGCTCATAGGTTACCTTCTCTATGCTTTTATGCTGACGAACACTCACCATTTTTTATTTTATGGTGTAAATAAGGGCATCGTAATAAATATTGATTTTACGTTATACGATTCTGGGCCGGTCAAACCATTCACCTAGATTAAATACCAATGAAACAAACCCTCGATTACCATAACGATCGGTCAGGCGTAATATGAGATTTTCCCGTTCCACATAGCGCCATTGCCAATTAAAGAGATTATAAATATTAATTTCAAATTGATAGCATACCAACCGGCCGGGGTCTGGCGTTTCGTAAACCTGGCTTTCATCAAAATGGGTGAAAAATCGGTAAAACCGGTGATCCCATGAGCTGTCGTTACGAATAACACAGTGCCCGACAAAACGGGCGTTATCCGGATGTAGATACCAGAAATTCATGCGGTAGTTTTGGTAGATGGTCGGCGAGCGGCCCAAAATGGAGATTGGGTACTCGGCCTGGAGTCCAGTAAATCCGGGTATACTCTGACCTTGCCAGGGCATATCGCCTTGATTGACATAATCGTCATTGACCACCAGCCCAGAGATATCTTCAACCCTGTGGAATTTACCGCCGATTGCGGGAGAGATAACCAGGGTATGGCGCCGGCACACCTGACCGCCGTGGTCGGTATAGGTACCGTCATATTCTGCGTAAAGCTGATAATATACCGAGCGGCTCATTACCGCCGGTTCCGTTTCACGAACGATCCGGTTTTCGGGGTAAGAATAATCAATAGGATCCAGCGCGGTAAGGGTGATATAGCTCGTGAACCCTTCCGTACCGTTAAAGCCCGTGCTGAAGACAGTAATCGGCGCCCCGGGATGGGTTAAGGTCACCTTTACGGCAAACTGCTTGGTCCTTGTGGCGGCATTGGGTCCGCGCATCACAAAGTAGGTAGCCGCCGCCGCATTCGGTAAATAGGGGCGGGCCATGGACTCCTGATTGGCATCGGGGGCCGCGGGATATCTTGCATCGACTGCCTGCGGCTCATCGTTGCCGCCGACGTGCCAGGGTGTGGATCGATCCGGTTCGCAAGTAACATCCACCGTATAATAATTGGCCGGCGGCGCGAAATTAAAGCCGTTAGGGGTAGGGCTGAAACTCCAAACGTTATCACCAGCCGGCGTCGGGCCGGCGGAGGCGTCGAAAATATTGCCGCCTGTTATATAATCGATAAGATTACTATTTTGCAGCAGGGCCGAAGTTGGGATGCCGGTTATTTCCTGCTGCTGGCTATCCACAGCCACCATGTGAACGATGACTTCAGCCTGGTTTAAACCGTTGCCGTAAATTATACCTTGGGTTGCGGTGGTATCGGTGGTGAGAAAAAGGCTTTTAATAGAATATAGTTGTGCCCAACTGGTGAAATTGGCCATGATCATACCTCGAAAATTTTGAATAGTAAACCCTATACTTCCTGATTATTACTCAGTAAATCTATACAGCTATCGAATGATATGATGAATGTTATCAATTACAAAACATCATTAGCGATATAAAAAACTAAGGAAAAGGTTTATCGGGCACGTACGCCTTATTTGATTTAGCATGGAATGAACCTATATCTTGTTATTACTTGAACGTAACAAAATGACTCGACAGCATCACTTTTATAATACTTAAAATTACCTAACTTGAATTTTGCTTCCTTTATCAAGATGAATTCATGCTAAAAAATTTATTACATTTATGGCCGCGCGCGGCAATTACCTTCATAACTATTCCTTTATATAGACGATGACTTGATTAAGGTATTCCGTCGCTTTATTTAAGACTGAATTTCTTGGTCAAGTGAAAGCGCATGGGATCTTTGATTACGAAGGTATTCGGGGCGTCCCACTCCCATACGCGGCAAAAAATACCGTCGATTGTTTTATAACGCAATCCTTTGTCCTCCAGGTTTTTTAACAAGGTACGCATTGTAACCATTTCAAACTCTTGCGAGGCATGAGCACGCACGGTGACAATATCCACTTTATACTCACTTGCAAGGCGGGACGCAAAAAGATCGTCATCCTTAGGGAATCGCTCTAACCGGTAATTGTGCTGAAAATCACGGCGAGTGACCTCTGCGGGCGTAAAGCTATTGTCGGCTGCTTGCCGCAATCCCAACCTTAGCCTTCTGCCCTCCGTTACGCCATACCTCACTTGGGACCCTTGCGGCACCGTGAAAAAACCCGCCTCTTGGTGATATTTACCATGAGACGAAATAATAAGGCGTTCTGAATTTTCAGACCCTTTAAATAAATACAGATCGTCGCCCAACTCTATCCTGTTGCCAAGCGCGATATCTGCAAGACCTCCTCCCCTGGTGGTGTTAGCGCGTCTGGCCGCCAATTTGCCGACGCCCGCCCCCGCCCCCGCGCCTAATCCCAGAGCCAGCGATGCCCATCCCAGCGCCGCCGAGGCCTGCGGATTCTTTTCCTCCAGCGCGATGGAGGCAATGCCCGTCGTCGCCGCCGCCGCTTCAAGGGTAATCAAGACGCCCGCGACCAATGATAGTGAGGCGCCGCCGGTGGGGATGCTCAAGGCAAAGCCTACGACGGCCAAAACGATACCCAGAATGCCCTGCCAGCTGATATGGCCGCTCGGATCGGCGTTATTGACCGGGTCGCCGGCGCAATAGACATAGGCATTGATACCGCCCGCGCCGAACGGACTTAACGAATCCGGCGTATTAAAACGCATCAGCACCGGGTTATAAGCGCGATAGCCGTTGCCCAGGTGGTAAGCGCCGCTCACCGGATCGGGACGCTCGCCGGTAAAACCGGGCAACGACGGGCGGAAGGCAGGACTAAAGCCCCAGGGGGTATAACGGACCAGCTCCGAGGTCTGATTTTCGGCCCGTGACCACAGCAGGCTGTTCTGATCATTGGTGGCCGTCAGTCGCAAGGTGGTACCGTCATGCACCGCTGCAGTGGCGCCGCCCAGTTTGGCTAGCCGCACCGGCCGCAACGCACCGGGTTGCTGCTCGTTGACCCTCTCATCATTGCGGTAATAAAGCGCATGCGCGCCGCGCCCGGTTACCGATTGTCCGACCAATCGATTGAGGGCGTCATAGCCATAACCGCCGCCTGGAGCGGGGCCGCCCGTCACCGAAATCATACGGCCCAGCGGGTCATAAGCAAGCCGGCGTCCGGCCTCGTCCAGCGTCATCTGGCCGTTGGCGTCATACGTCAGCGCTATGACAGCGGGATAATCGGGATGGCTGTGCTGCACCAGGCTGAGCTGGGTGGGGTCGTTGGGATTATTAAATTGAAACAGAGCATTGTCCACGCCGCCGGGAAACGTGGTGCCGCATTGGGTAATATTGTCGATGGCGTCATAGGCAAAGGTCTGCAACGAAATAGACTTGCCGTAGGGATCTATCGGCGGCGCGGCGCCGGCGCAGGTATAACGTTCCAGCCGGTTGCGGCTGTCGTAAAACCAGGCTTCCTGGCGCAGCATTACATTATTGTGCCGTGTTTCGCTGCTGCGCCGCTGGTCGTTGGCATACCAAGTCTGGCTTATCGTCAGCGTTTCGTTATTGGCCGCCGTGACGGAGCGGGCAATCTCGCGGTCAAACTGATCGTAGCCCAGCCTGATGGTGCAGGCATGCAGGCCGCGCGGGTCGGCGGTGTGCCGCGTTTCCAGTCTGCCTAGCGCATCGTAGGCCAGTGTTATAACCATATCCGCATCGCTGACCCGGACCAGTTGCCCCACCGCATTATACTGATATTGGGTCTGCGTGCCGGTGATATCGGTATACTGCGTCTGGCTGCCCATCAGGCTCCAGGCGTGGTTTACCCCACGCAACGGCTGGCCCGGCACGGTAAAGGTTTCTCCCTGCAACTGGCCGGAGCGGGTAAACGCGCGTGTGGTTACCGCGCCATTATCGCCCGTGGCCCGCGTCATTCTGCCGCTCAGGGGGTCCCAGGTAAAATCCTGGCGCAGGGTGCCGCTGGTCACGCTCCTGACGGCATTATCCAATTGGGGAATATATTCATAGCGCAGCACTTCGCCCATCGGCGTGGTCACAGTGGACGGCAGCGGGCTGGCGCCAGTCCAGCCAAAACGGGTCAGGCGACCGCCGCTGGTACTTTGCATGATGCGCCCACTGCTGTCATATGCCTGGGAGCCCAACTGAAAAATACGCGCAGCGGAATTAGTAACACGGATGGCGGTAGCCCATAGCTGGTCGCTAAACGGCACGTACATTTTACTCACCACGCTACCGTCGGGCAGACATTGGCCCACTACCCGATCGAAGGCATCATACTGGTAATCGGTGGTGCGGCCCATTTCATCGGTTTCCTGACGCAAACGACCCAGGCCATCATAACGGCGGGTGACCTGCCCCAGCGTCACGCCCGACCGATCGCGCCGGACAATGGTCAGCGGCAGCCCGCGGACGTCCAGAGTGGTCAGGGTCCAGCCGGCATACAGCGTCTGATTATTGGCGAAGCCCTCGCGGGTCTCAGCCTGGGTCAGTGCAATCGGGTCGCTTTGGGTTATCAACGTGGTTCCGTCGTTGAACGCGGTACGCAACGGGTTCCCCCAAATGTCATACGTGATCGCCGCCGTACGCGTCATACGGGCGACCTGGCCGCTGCGGGGATAATCAAACACGCTTTCGGCGACCCGCTCGCCAAAAGCATTATAGGCGGCGGTTTGCGCCTCAAACCACTGACCGTTGGTATCCGGATCGCTAACTTCCTGGCGCGTCACTCGCCCCAGGCCGTCAAACCAGCTGCGCGTGATATTGCCGAGCGGATCGGTGGTGGCGGTGTAAATAGCGGTGCCGCCGGTTACCGGCTGGGTTGCATAGGTAAGCGTGGTCACCTGCTGGAACGCGCTACCGACATTGCGGGTGGAGCGGGTAGGGCGACCGAGATTATCATAGACATTTACCGTACGGTTGCCCTGCTCATCGGTCTCGGCCAGCACCCGCCCACTTAATATCGACACTTCCCGGCTGGTAGTGAGTGTTAGCTTATCGTGACCGGTGACCCGCTCGCTGGTGGTCAATACATCTGCGTTTAGCGTATAAAGTGGTTCGAAGAAATTCGGATAACTCAGGCTACTGTTGTTGAGGTCATAAAACCAGCGCACCGTGCGCGCAGGTCGCCCATGCATCGTCGGGCTGGCGGGCTGGTTAAGGTAGAACTGCTGGGTATGCAGCATCCGGGTTGCGCCACTGGCATCAAAGCGGTCTTCCATCAGCACGCTATAAGGGGCGGGGGTACCGGCCATGGCGGGCAGGGAAATATAATTGTAGTTCTCGTCGCGCGCGGGGGTGGAGAACGCCGAGGGGGCTGGAATTGTATTTTTCCGCCGTATAAAGCGTGTAAATCCCCACGGGTCGGGTGGGCAGCCGGGCTCCCCGGCGGGCGAATAATAAAACAGCTCGGTGACCATCCCGTCCGGGGTCTGCGTGCGGGTGGGATTGCCTGAGGCATCAAATTCCGTCAGGGTAATTTCGCTGCGCGGCGTACCGGAGAGATAGCGCCATATAACAGTCCGGCTGCGCGGCAATTGAAACTGTGGGGGTTGATTGTCAAAAACCGTGCCCGGCAAGGCATAATACTCGGTAATTGTACGAGTGCTGGCGCCCAGGCTTTGCGTTTCCTCTTCTATTTGCAGATGGAAGTTATTGTACGTGCAGATCGTCGCCCGCGAGACGCCGCCGCTGGTCACTGTTCTGCGCGACCAATAGATATAGGCGTTGAGAACCCCGAACAGGTTATCGCGGTCTGGCGACCAACTGCCGGCGGTGCCGTAGCCGAGGTAATTTGAATTGGAGTAGGTATAAGTAGTGTCAATCCCCTCCTGACCGGCACCGGGAGATTTTAAATGCCTTGATACCGCCGGCAGGGCCGGCAGGCCCGCACTGGTCGGAAACAACATCCGGGCGTTTTGATACCAGACCTGCTCCCTGAGCCCGGTGGGATAGTGAATACCGGTAATCGGATACCAAGACCCGACCGTTGTATAGTCAAACGTCCAGGTCAAGGGCGGCGTCACCGCGTTATTCGTCAACTGGTACAGATTATTATTACGGTAAATCATCGTCAGGACATAACCTTCGCTGCTCCCCGGCCAGAGGGTGAACGTGGAGGCGTTAGTGCCGGAGTAGACCGCCGACAGCAACAGTTTGCCGGTGCTATCGGTAATTCTTTCCAGGCGCGTCAGGGAGCCGAGGATGTTCCAATCAAACTTAAGCCACTGTCCGGTGGGTGAATAGATATATTCCGTAACTTTCATTAACCGCGCATTCTGGGGGCCGGTCAGCACTTCAACAGTGCCGTTTTTCCAGATAACAAAATAATTGGTACTGGTCCGCATAAAGCGAAAGCTGTCAAGCTTATGCTGTACAACAAGCGGTTGATTGCCGGTTTCAACGATATTATATCGCTCGCCGGTATTGAGCACTAATAGCCGATTCTCGGAATCATAATAAGAATACCCCAGAGAGACACCCATTCCATAACCATTATTGGCGGTGCTGAGCGGAGAATATGTCAACCTGGCGTCAAATGCAGGGCCAATACCGCCGTTACCCACCAGATTGGCAATAGGAAAATTAATTACAAACAGGCCCGTGCGGGGATCGACTCCGCCCTGCAGGCCCTCGATAAAATTTGAGGCCTGAGAAGAAAATAAATTGCTCATAGATCAATCCTTGCAGAGTTGATGCGCCCGTTTCGTGTAAACCATCACCGCAACTCAGGCACGTCGAAGTAATCGTTGCGATCAAAATGCAGTGAAAGGTTGCCATTATTACCGTATTTATCCCTGAGAAAAATCACACTACTGTCCACTGGAGTGCCATTCCAATAATGCGTTACAACGTCATTCGTACTCCATATAGAAAACTTATACATGACCAGGGTTGCCGGATTAGTAATAGTTTTATCTACGTCATCGGTATCTATTAAAGTAAAAAGTTTATAGGCGGTACCATAAGCATACCCCAAGAAATGACCTAGGACTTCGGGGTAATTTGGCTTTACATACCAGAAATTTACTTGGTAAAAGGTAAAGCCCCAGCCACGTTCTATCACAGCGAAAGGTTTATTATAAGTGTTTCTAGTGCCTTGACCAATCCCTCTAAATCCTGCTCCCCCCCAAGAGTCGTTACCTGCATTCAAATTCTGGTCTGAAATTTCATTTGAGGAATATGCTTCTATAAAACTTCCTCCTATCTTTGGATAAAGATTAATAGTGAAACGATCGAGTGTTCCGTTATTATGGTATTTTGTAACTCCTTTATGGGCCTCCCAATAATTATTAGTTCGTAAAATGTCAACCGATCGCCGACTGAGAGTCACATTTCTCGCGTCAGAATAATTAATTGGGTCCAAGGCATTAATTGTAACAGAACTGAAAAATCCGGGGGTACCGTATAAACCTGTACTTATCACCTTTGGCGAAGCGGCCGGATGGGTCAAGGTTAGTTGCACCGCGATGTCAATGGTTCTGGAAGGACTAGCTGCCCCACGTCCTACGAAATAACTAAACGTTCTGCCACTTGTCTCGATAAGTCCATCCACAGGCACCATTTGAGATTCGATTTCCCTGAAACTTTCGGGCATCTTCATCACATTAATATCGCCTTGGTAATATCCTATTGAAGAATAGTTGTCCTCCGATATATGATCTTTTTCAATTGCAGCTTGATGGGCTTCGGTATTTATCCTGGTATTGTCAGACAGTATATCCGTAGGAGGTGGATCCTGGACTGGCGCATATGATGGTGCCGGAGGGAGAATATCGAACCCAAGGGAACCATAAACAACAAACCAAGTACTGGTGTTAGGATTATGGCTTAGATGCGCTGTCCTAATAACCTCTATTAGATTTACATTACGTCGAAACTCGTCTAATGAATAATCCGTGAATTCTTGGCCGAATTCATCCAATGCTTTTATATAAATGATAACTTCTACGGTGTTGAAACCATTTCCATAGATATATGCAACACGATTAGTTGTAGTAAATGAAACCTGCAAGGATTCAATAGATTTGATATCAGACCAAGCCATTTTTTACCTCCTATCATTATAAAATCACAATCGATATTCAAGAAGCTAAAATTATTTTTATAAAAATTCAAATTCCAATTACTGAATTTCATTAACTGAAACAAGAGAAGTTTTTTCATTAACATTATTTTTATATTTTTTCCTATATAAAACAATATGTATTTATTTTCATTAAAATTCCTTAATTATTGTTAAAGGAAAAGTAATTCAAAAGGATGTCAATAAATGGAATTCATAAACGCTACAAAATCCTGTTTTTCAATCATTTAAAGAATGAATAAGAGAGAGGTGCATACAATAAAATACTTTATTCTAAGATAAAGACAGTTCACATTGCTGTTAAAAATTTTTCGCTCACTCGCTATAAAACGATAGTACCAGCAGTAAATTGCCATCGGGCATTAATATTTTAATTTATGTCGAGTAAAAGTTAAAAAATGTCATATCAATAAGTTTCATCAATATTGATAACAAGGCGTCAGGGAAAAGCCATTTGCTGGATTAAGCACTTTGCTAAAAAAAACCGATCAGTATTAACTGACCGGCTCTGCATACTACTGTCTGCTTATGGCAAGAGTCGCTATTGCAGCAGCGAGATATCCGCCACCCGCAAAAACAGCGTTTGCAGCTGGCTGAGCAGCGTCAGGCGGTTAATCCGCACCTCGGCGTTGTCGTCCATCACCATCACTTTATCAAAAAAGGCGTCCACCGGCTCGCGCAGGGTGGCCAGTTCGGCCAGCGCCTCCTGGTAGCGGCCCGCGGCAAACAGCGGCTCCAGCTTATCGCGCAGCACCGTAAGGTGCGTCGCCAGCTGGATCTCCGCCGCGTCTTTCAGC
>NZ_DASWOM010000026.1:0-22265 GCF_036398755.1 Acerihabitans sp.
CTGTAATCAGTCTGGCGCGAGGTGGCGTATATTACGCTTTCCTCTCTCAGTGTCAAGCCCGTTCGGCCCGCCTCCTGACTCGTTTCCATTACCCTGCGATGTGCTGCACGGTGCCGGTCGATGGAGGCGCATTATAGGGATTTCAACCGAAGCCGCAACAGCTAATTTGACCAATCCGGTCCGTTTGCTGAATTCCACAGCAATACCGGGGTTTATACCCGCTTTTCCACAAACTTATCCACAGATGATCGCTGCCGACAAAAATTGCCGAGCATCGCGCAATCGTTTTCGCTACAATTCACGCAAAATTTATTGGTTCAGGTATTTCATTAATCGGCGTCTTTTTTCAGCAAAAAGCTGACGATTGATATCAGTTTTTATTAAAGCTATCCAATCAAGGGATAAATTGATCATGCAACAACCACGTCCTGTTCGCCGCGCCCTGCTCAGTGTCTCCGACAAAGCCGGTATCGTTGAATTCGCTCAATCATTATCGCAACGCGGCATTACGCTGCTTTCCACCGGCGGCACCGCGCGGCTGCTGGCGGATGCCGGGCTGCCCGTGACCGAGGTTTCCGACTACACCGGTTTTCCTGAAATGATGGATGGGAGGGTGAAAACCCTGCATCCCAAGGTGCATGGCGGCATTCTGGGGCGTCGCGGCCAGGACGATGCCATTATGCAACAGCACCATATCGACCCCATCGATATGGTAGTGGTCAATCTTTATCCATTCGCCAGCACCGTGGCGCGTGAAGGCTGCACTCGTGAAGAAGCGGTGGAGAATATCGATATCGGTGGACCGACCATGGTGCGTTCCGCCGCCAAGAACCATAAAGACGTGGCGATCGTGGTTAACAGCGGCGATTACGCCCGGATCATCAGCGAGCTGGATAAAAACAGCGGCTCGCTGACGCTTGAGACCCGTTTTGATCTGGCCATCAAGGCCTTTGAACATACCGCTGCCTACGACAGCATGATAGCCAATTACTTCGGCAGCCAGGTACCGGCCTATCATGGCGATACCACCGCACCCTCCGGTCGTTTCCCCCGGACCCTTAACCTGAACTTTATTAAAAAACAGGATATGCGCTATGGTGAGAATAGCCATCAACTGGCCGCGTTCTATATAGAAGAACCGGTACGGGAAGCCTCGGTCGCCACCGCGCGGCAATTACAGGGCAAGGCGCTGTCCTATAACAATATCGCCGATACCGACGCCGCCCTGGAATGCGTAAAGGAATTCGCCGAGCCGGCCTGCGTCATCGTCAAACATGCCAACCCTTGCGGCGTGGCCACCGGCGGCGCGCTGGCCGAGGCCTATGATCGCGCCTATCAAACCGATCCCACCTCGGCGTTTGGCGGCATCATCGCCTTTAACCGTCCTCTTGACGCCATCACCGCCAAAGCCATTATCAGCCGGCAGTTCGTGGAAGTGATTATTGCGCCATCCGTTAACGACGACGCCCTGTCCATCCTGGCCGCCAAGCAGAATGTCCGGGTGCTGGCCAGCGGCGCATGGTCCTCCAGGGTGCCGGCGCTGGATTTCAAGCGGGTTAACGGCGGGCTGCTGGTACAGGATCGGGATTTAGGCATGGTCGGCGAGGCGGAATTGCGTATCGTCACCGAACGCCAGCCGTCGGCGAACGAACTGCGCGACGCGCTGTTTTGCTGGAAGGTGGCTAAGTTCGTTAAGTCGAACGCCATCGTTTATGCTCGCGACAATATGACCATCGGCATCGGCGCGGGGCAGATGAGTCGCGTTTATTCGGCTAAGATTGCCGGCATCAAGGCGGCGGACGAAGGGCTTGAGGTACGCGGTTCGGCCATGGCCTCGGATGCGTTTTTCCCATTTCGCGACGGTATCGACGCCGCGGCGTCGGTCGGCATCAGTTGCGTGATCCAGCCCGGCGGCTCCATTCGTGACAATGAGGTCATCGCCGCGGCCAATGAACATGGCATCGCCATGATCTTTACCGACATGCGCCATTTCCGCCACTAAACCCAGGAGCGACCAATGAATATCTTAATTATCGGCAACGGCGGCCGCGAGCATGCGCTGGCCTGGAAGGCCGCCCAATCGCCGCTGGCGGATAAAGTCTACGTGGCGCCCGGCAATGCCGGCACCGCTCTTGAACCCGCGCTCGAAAATGTCGCTATCGGCCCGACCGATATCCCGGCGCTGGTCGCCTTCGCCCTTAGCCACGAGGTAGGGCTGACCATCGTCGGCCCCGAAGCGCCGCTGGTGCTGGGCGTGGTGGACGCGTTTCGCGCCGCCGGCCTGCCGGTGTTCGGCCCCACCAAAGCGGCGGCGCAGCTCGAAGGTTCAAAGGCCTTCACCAAGGATTTCCTTGCCCGTCATCACATCCCAAGCGCCGAGTACGGTAACTTTACCGATATCGGCCAGGCGTTGAACTATGTGCGCGCCAAAGGCGCGCCTATCGTTATCAAGGCGGACGGCCTGGCGGCCGGTAAAGGGGTGATCGTCGCCATGACGCTGCCGGAGGCGGAAGCGGCCATTCAGGATATGCTGGCCGGCAACGCCTTTGGCGACGCAGGGCACCGCATTGTGGTGGAAGAGTTCCTGGAGGGTGAGGAAGCCAGCTTTATTGTTATGGTTGACGGCGAACACGTCGTGCCGATGGCCACCAGCCAGGATCATAAACGGGTTGGCGATGGTGATACCGGCCCCAATACCGGCGGCATGGGGGCGTATTCCCCCGCCCCGGTGGTCACCGATGAAATCCACCAGCGCGTGATGGACCAGGTTATTTGGCCTACCGTGCGCGGCATGGCGGCCGAAGGCAATGTCTATACCGGTTTTTTATATGCCGGGCTTATGATCAATGCCGAGGGCCAGCCGAAAGTGATTGAATTTAACTGCCGCTTCGGCGATCCGGAAACCCAGCCCATCATGCTGCGCATGCGCTCGGATCTGGTGGCGCTGTGCCTGGCGGCGACCGAAGGGCGGCTGGATCGCGAAAGCTCCCAATGGGATGAACGACCGGCTCTGGGCGTGGTGCTGGCCGCCGGCGGCTATCCGGGAGACTATCGTACCGGAGATGAAATCAGCGGCCTGCCGCTGGGAGAAATCGCGGACGAGAAGGTCTTCCATGCCGGCACCCACCTGGCGGAGGGTAAGGTATTGACGCAGGGAGGGCGGGTATTGTGCGTTACCGCGCTGGGCGATACGGTAGCGGATGCGCAGGCCAGGGCTTATCGCGCGGCGAAGTCCATTCGCTGGCAGGACAGCTTCTGTCGGTCGGATATCGGCTATCGCGCCATCCAACGCGAGCAAAAAGCCTGACATTGCGGGCCGGGACAACAGGCGCCGCGCTGATGATGTGCGGCGCACGGAATGCGGTGCCGGCTATGCCGATTAACTGTATTCATCAACTGTATTCATCAACTGTACTCATCAACTACAGTTCGCTTTTCTTGGGCTGCCAGTGGCAAAAATCTTCATTGGCGACCAGTAATAACTGTGTCCCTTCGGGTGCTTCCAGCCACGCAACGCCCAGTTGTCCGGTGGAATGATGCGCGCGCGCCGCAATCCAGGAAATTGATCGCTCGTCGAGATCGGGCTTGACCTGTTTGCCGTCGCAGGTGACCATCACGCCGTTGCGCCAGTTTGCCTGCACGAGCTTTACCTGCCCCGCGCGCAGCGTTTTGCTGACATCCAGCAGACGTCTGGCCTCAAACACATACAGCGCCAATTCATCATCACTGAGCTTTTCGCGTATTCCATCACGCTGACGCTGCATATAGCTGGGATTGCCCTGTTCGTCAAAGCGGATTTGTACGGTCAGCGGGTGTTCGCCGTTTTGCGTCCGGGTGATCTGACGCACGTCCTCACGGAGAAATTGATAGCGGGTAATGACGGTGTTTTCGCCCTGGTACGGGCTGTAGACGCTGACGATATTGACCGTTTGCTGCGCCCGGTCGTCTTTACGCCATAAGCGTACTGCGCCACCATCGGCGACATAACCGCTGGCGGTAAACGCGGGCGGCGCCTTGGTATGCGATCCGCATGCCGTCAGCACGCAGGTCAGCAATCCAAGCCAACCACATCGACGCAAAAACAAAAGGGGCATGCTTGCCCCTATGCTTAATCTTTTCACCAACACACAGTGGTTACTTAACAGCGTCTTTCAGAGCCTTGCCAGAAACAAATGCCGGCACGTTGGCCGCGGCAATTTTGATTTCTTTACCGGTCTGAGGATTACGGCCAGTGCGTTCGTTGCGATGATTAATTTTGAAAGTACCGAAACCAACCAATTGTACTGCATCACCCTCTTTAAGAGACTCGGTAATTGCTGCCAAAGTGGATTCCAGAGCCGACTTCGCCTGAGCCTTCGAAAGATCGGCCTTATCAGCAATTACATCAATCAGTTGAGTCTTGTTCATATGTTATCCTTACAGTGTGTTTATCGCTTGCTAAGCATCGAGTACGACGGATAAGCCGGAATACGGCCCTCTCCTGCAAACACGCACCGATAGCCACTTTTTTTATGCCCCCCCAAATGTAGACCAGACAGGGTGCAGATGTGAAGTGTTAAGACATGGCAAAACAGGTCTTAAATCACGTTTTATTGCCTTATTGCTGTAAAATTATTCCAATATTACTAATTCCGGCTTCGCGCAAGTCTGCGCGCAACCCTTTGATCAATTCTACGTCGCGGCTTTCACAATCAGCTAACAGGCGAAAAATTTCCCACTGGATGTCCCATTCCTCTTCAATCGAGGGTAGGGCATTCAGCTCTTCTTCGGTCATTTCCCGCTCCGCCTGGGTCATTTCCAGCATGGCCACGGTGCGGATTGATGTCTCGCTGACGGTGACGGCATGCTCCAGCGTTTCGCCGCTCAGCCGCGAGTGCAATAGTTCACTCAGGGCCACACAGGCATCAATCGCCGGATAAACGCCATAAAAATCGTAATCATCCGCTGCGGGAATGCATTCTTCCAGCTTTTCTAATTGTAAATCAAAATTGACCTTAGCATCTTTAACTACCTGTGTCTCCCATACCAGGTCGAGAATACGCCGGTAGATGGCGGGGTCGCCAAAGCCGGTCTGTACGCAGAACAGCTGATAATTGGGGTACATCCGTTCGCACAGGGACGCCATAAAAATGACGTGCTGCCAGGCTTCCTGCTTTTCCAGACGTAAATGTATCGGGTTACGTAACATCGCGCTATTCCATTACTCTTAATCTGCGTCGCAGTGTACCTGAAATTGGCCGGTTCCCCTATTCAAGGTCGAAAAAGTCCGGCTCACCGCGCCCCTGCTCCCACCGCTTGAACGCGGTACGGTTCGATGCCACCGCGTCCGCCCAGCGGGTCGGCTCGGGTAAACGATAGCCGCGCATGCACTGTTGTACCCAATATAGCGCGCTATCCATGCCGACCCGATGGCCGGGGGAGATGAATAAAGGGTTGCAGCGCATCTTGCTGCGCCATACCCAGGCGAGCTGTTCGCCCTTGTCCATCAGCGGCGCCCTGGCGCCCGCCTCATCGCTTAAGGGCTCGAATCGTCCGCACAGCCGGCGTTTGGCCACGCCGATGGTGGGCTGGTCGACCAACAGGCCAAAATGGCTGGCCACCCCAAGGCGTCTGGGGTGTGAGATGCCATGACCGTCGACGAACAGCAAATCCGGTCGTTGGTCCAATTGTTCCCAGGCGGCCAGCAGCGCGGGATATTCGCGAAATGACAAAAAGCCCGGGATGTAAGGCATCGTGGTATTTACGCGGGCAATACGGTATTCAATCAGTTCCAGCGACGGATAGCGCAGCAGCGCGATGGCCGCGCGGGTAACCTCGCCGCCTTGCTCAAATCCCACATCGGCGCCGGCTATTATCGCGGGCGTGGTGAAATCCATTTCGTCATGGCGGATTACCCGGCCGGCGGTGGCAATCTGCTCGGCGCGCAGTGCGGCTATATCCATGTGTTTTTTACCTTTTACTGTGCGCCCTACTGATGATAGGGACGCGACAGGCGATGCGTCGCCTCGACAAAAATACCGGCATGTTCAGGCGGCACGTCCTGATGAATGCCATGCCCCAGATTGCAGACGTGTCCTTCACCCCGACCGAAACCCGCGAGGATGGACCCGACCTCCTGTTCAATGCGCGCCGGCGGCGCGTACAAAACCGAAGGATCCATATTGCCCTGCAGGGCGACCCTATCGCCCACGCGACGGCGCGCATCCTGAATATCGGTGCTCCAGTCCAGGCCCAGCGCATCACATCCGGTTTGCGCCATGGCCTCCAGCCATTGGCCGCCGCCCTTGGTAAACAGCGTCACCGGCACCCGGCGGCCTTCATGTTCCCGCAGCAGGCCGTCGATGATTTTTTGCATGTAGGAAAGGGAAAATTCCAGATAACCACTGCCGGTCAGCACGCCGCCCCAAGTATCGAAAATCATCACCGACTGCGCGCCGGCGCGTATCTGGCCGTTCAGGTACAGCGTAACGCTTGCCGCCAGCTTATCGAGCAGCAGGTGCAGCGTTTGCGGCTCGGCGTACATCATCTGTTTGATTTTAGTGAAGACTTTGCTGGTGCTGCCTTCAACCATATAGGTGGCCAGGGTCCAGGGACTGCCGGAGAAGCCAATCAGCGGCACGTCCCCACGCAGGTTGCGGCGAATGGTGCGCACCGCATCCATCACATACCCCAGTTCCACTTCAGGGTCGGGAATCGGCAACCGGTCCACATCGGCTTTACAGGTAATGGGGCGGGCAAAGCAGGGTCCCTCCCCCTGTTCAAAATACAGTTGCAACCCCATGGCGTCGGGAACCGTCAGGATGTCTGAAAACAGGATCGCGGCATCAAGCGGAAAACGGCGCAGCGGCTGCAAGGTCACTTCACAGGCCAGTTCGGCATTTCTGCACAGGGACATAAAATCACCGGCCTGGGCGCGGGTGGCTTTATATTCCGGCAGATAACGCCCGGCCTGGCGCATCATCCACACCGGGGTGACGTCGACCGGCTGGCGCAGCAGGGCGCGCAGATAGCGATCATTTTTCAATTCATACATACAGGGTTCCCTTGCAGTTATGAAAGGAGTGTAGCATGCGGGCCGTCATTTTCCCGATCGGCGCGGCACAGGGCGACCGTATCCTCGATTAAACGCCTGGCCACGGTGCCGGGGGGCGGCAACAGGGGCAGCGCGTCATAACGGTACCAACCCGCATCGAGGATTTCATTGCGATCGGGGGTGATATCGCCGCCGGCGTATTCCGCCATAAACGCCATCATCAGCGAATGCGGGAAAGGCCAGGGCTGCGAGGTGACATAACGTACGTTTTTCACCTTAATCCGCGTCTCTTCCATCACCTCGCGGGCCACGGTCTGCTCCAGGGTTTCCCCCACTTCGGCGAAACCGGCCAACACCGTGTAGATGCCGCCGCGATGGCGGGTATGCTGAGCCAGCAGGATATCGTCGCCGCGGCGTATCGCCACGATAATACAGGGCGCGATTTGCGGATAATAGCGTTCATGGCAGCTATCGCACAGACATGCCCACTCCCGGTTGCTGACGCGCATCTCATGGCCGCAGTAGCCGCAGTAGCGATGGGAACGATAAAACTCAGCCAGTTGCACCCCCCGGCCCGCCAGTTGGAACAGGCCGGCGTCGCTGTCGATTATCTGGCGTACCGACCCCATATCGCGCGGCATGGCGTGGCGTACCAGCCAGGCGGGCGAACCGTCCCATTCACCGATAAGCGTCGCGGTAAATCCCTGTAGTGACCAGGCCGATGCGGTACCAAATGGCAGTTCCCCCTTGGGTAACCACAATTTGCTATCCTGGCTGACAATCCACCAGCCATTTTCGCTACCGTTGAGTTCTTGTTCCATTTTAGTTGCACTACCTCTTATTCACTGGCAAGCTAGAATTTAGCTTTAATTGATGAGTAACGCAGTGTTACTTTATTACATCGGAGTCAATCATGCTAAACCAGCTGGACATTCTGGCTCAACGCGTTGGCGGCAGCAATGAACTTATCGACCAGTGGATACTGGCGCGCAGGGAATTGCTCATTGCGTACTACCATCTCATCGGACTAAAGCCCAATAAAGAAAAGCATACTCTCCTGGATGAAAACGCGCTGGATGACTTTTGCCATAAACTGGTGGATTATCTTTCCGCCGGCCATTTCAATATCTACGATCGCATCGTCCAGGATGCGGACGATACCAGCAGCAGCAAAAGAATCATCAGCACCCAGCTGTATCCGGCGCTGCAGGCGAATACCAAACAAATTATGGCATTCCATGACAGCCAGTTGGAAACGGCCATCGATCATGATAACTGCATGGAGTTCCAGCAGGCCCTTTCCGACGTGGGCGAAGCCCTGGCCACCCGCTTCGCCCTGGAAGACAAACTGATCCAGCAGGCGCTGGAATATAAGGCGGACTACCTGGCCTCGTTGCCGGCCGCTAATAACCCGGACGTGTCGCGTCTGGCGTAATCATGCTGTAAGCAGTAGGTTGTAACCGGCCCTTCCCGGGCCGATATATCTTGTCGGAGTGCCTAGCGCGTACATTACGCCAGGCTGAGACCGTTAATTCGGGATCCGCGGAACCTGATCGGGTTAATACCCGCGAAGGGAACAAGAGTAATCCAATGCTTTGATCTGGCAGGAGGTTCATGCCAGATTCCAAGCCCGGCTTTATTCCTCCCGTAGCGCTCCTGACAAGCAATTTTCCCGTTTATTGTGAGGAATTGCTATGTCGTTGTCCAAAACCACTCTTTCCCGCCGCGAACAGCGCGCCCAGGCGCAGGAATTTATCCATCGCCTGAAGGGCGAAGCCTTTCCCAACTCCCGGCGTATTTATCTTCAGGGCGCCAGCCCCGACATCCGGGTACCGATGCGGGAAATCACCCTTAGCCCCACGCTTATCGGCGGCAGCGGCAAAACACCGCGCCAGGAAGAAAACGAACCGGTGCCGGTCTACGATACCGCCGGCCCCTATGGCGACCCGGCGATTGACATCGACGTGCGCGCCGGCCTTAACCGACTGCGTTCGGACTGGATCGAACAGCGCGGGGACAGCGAGGCGCTAAACGCCCTGAGTTCGCGTTTTACCGGCGAACGCCGGGCCGACGAAGGCCTGGACCAGATCCGTTTCGCCCCCAGCCATACGCCGCGGCGCGCCAAATCCGGCCACTGCGTTACTCAACTCCATTATGCCCGCGCCGGCGTCATTACGCCGGAAATGGAATTCATCGCCCTGCGGGAAAATATGGGCCGCGAGCGCATCCGTGGCGACGTTTTGCTGCAACAGCATACCGGCCAGAGCTTCGGCGCGCATTTACCGCCGGATATCACCCCGGAGTTCGTGCGCCGGGAAGTGGCCGAAGGCCGCGCCATTATCCCCGCCAATATCAACCATCCGGAGTCGGAGCCGATGGTTATCGGCCGTAACTTCCTGGTAAAGGTCAACGCCAATATCGGCAACTCGGCGGTGACTTCGTCCATTGAGGAAGAGGTCGAAAAACTGGTTTGGGCCACCCGATGGGGGGCGGATACGGTGATGGATTTATCCACCGGCCGTTATATCCATGAAACCCGCGAGTGGATCCTGCGCAACAGCCCGGTGCCCATCGGCACGGTGCCCATCTACCAGGCGCTGGAAAAAGTCAACGGCGTGGCGGAAAACCTGACCTGGGAATGTTTTCGCGACACATTGCTTGAACAGGCGGAACAAGGCGTGGACTATTTCACCATCCATGCCGGCGTGCTGCTGCGCTACGTGCCGATGACCGCCAAACGGCTGACCGGCATCGTCTCGCGCGGCGGATCCATTATGGCCAAGTGGTGTCTGTCACATCACCGGGAAAGCTTCCTGTTCGAGCATTTTCGCGACATTTGCCGGATCTGCGCCGACTACGACGTTTCGCTATCCCTGGGCGACGGCTTGCGCCCGGGCTCAATCCAGGACGCCAACGACGAAGCGCAGTTTGCCGAACTCCATACCCTGGGCGAATTGACCAAAATTGCCTGGGAGTACGATGTTCAGGTGATGATCGAAGGTCCCGGTCATGTCCCCATGCAGATGATCCGGCGCAATATGACCGAACAGTTGGAGCATTGCCACGAAGCGCCGTTTTATACCCTGGGGCCGCTGACCACCGATATCGCGCCGGGCTATGACCATTTCACCTCCGGTATCGGCGCCGCGCTTATCGGCTGGTTCGGTTGTGCGATGCTGTGTTACGTCACGCCGAAAGAACATTTGGGCCTGCCGAATAAAGAAGACGTTAAACAAGGGCTTATCACCTATAAAATCGCCGCTCACGCCGCCGACCTGGCCAAGGGCCATCCCGGTGCGCAAATACGCGATAACGCCATGTCCAAGGCCCGTTTTGAATTCCGCTGGGAAGATCAGTTCAACCTGGCCCTGGATCCGGCCACCGCCCGCGCCTACCACGATGAAACCCTGCCGCAGGAATCCGGCAAGGTGGCCCATTTTTGCTCCATGTGCGGCCCGAAATTCTGCTCGATGAAAATCTCCCAGGAAGTGAGGGATTACGCCGCCGCCCAGGAGATTGAGGTGCGGGACAGCGGTATGGCGGAAATGTCGTCGGCGTTCCGCGCCCGCGGCGGGGAAATCTATCTTGCGCCCGAAGACACGGAGGTGGCGAAATGATCGCGCCCGACGCACCCTTTGCCGCCACCGAACCCAGGCTCGGGCTCTATCCGGTGGTGGATTCGCTGGCATGGATAGTGCGGCTACTGGATGCCGGCGTCACCACGCTGCAGTTGCGCATCAAGGACCAGCCGGACGACCTGGTCGAGCCGGATATAGAAGCCGCCATACTGCTGGGCCGGCAATATCGCGCCCGGATTTTTATCAACGATTATTGGCGACTGGCGGTTAAGCACGGCGCCTATGGCGTGCATCTGGGACAGGAGGATATGGATACGGCGGATCTGGCCGCCATCCAGCGCGCCGGATTGCGACTCGGCCTTTCCACCCATGACGATGGCGAGCTGGCGCGGGCCAAGGCGCTACAGCCATCCTATATCGCGCTCGGCCATATCTTCCCGACCCAGACCAAAATCATGCCGTCCCAACCACAGGGACTGGCGGATTTAGCGCGTCTGACGGCCACCCTGCCCGGTGTCTCCACCGTGGCCATCGGCGGCATCGGTATCGACCGGGTGGACGACGTACTGCGCTGCGGCGTCGGCGGCATCGCGGTGGTCAGCGCCATCACCAAGGCCGCCGACTGGCGGCGGGCGACCGCCACGTTATTGCGCAAAATCGAAGGTCGGGAGGTGCGCGATGCTTAACGACCAGGCCTTTTTACGTTACAGCCGCCAGCTGCTGCTGGAGGAGATCGGGCCTGAGGGCCAGGAGCGGTTAACCTCAGCCACCGTATTGCTCGCCGGTCTCGGCGGCCTGGGTTCGCCCGCGGCGCTCTATCTTGCCGCCGCGGGCGTCGGCACGCTGTTGCTGGCCGACGACGATAACCTGGACGTGACCAACCTCCAGCGCCAGATCCTGTACCGCAGCGGGGATCTCGCCCAACCCAAGGCGCTGGCGGCGCAACGGCAGTTGCAGGCGCTTAATCCACTCGGCCATTATGTCGCGCTGACCCGGCGTCTGGCGGGAACCGACCTTGAAGAGGCGGTGGCGCGGGCCGATGTGGTGCTGGACTGCAGTGATAACATGCGCACGCGCCACGACATCAATGCCGCCTGCGTCCGCCGGCAAAAAACCCTGGTCAGCGCCAGCGCGGTGGGATTCAGCGGCCAGTTGCTGGTGCTGCGCCCGCCCTTCCGGCACGGCTGCTATGCCTGTCTGTTCCCCGACGCCGTCGAGCCGCGGCGTAATTGCCGCACCGCGGGCGTGCTCGGGCCGCTGGTCGGCATCATGGGCGCCATGCAGGCCCTGGAGACGATTAAAATCCTTTGCGACATGCCGTCCACGCTGGACGGCCAACTGCGGCTGTTCGACGGCAAGTCGATGAACTGGCGCACCCTGCGCCTTTGCCGCTCGGCCGGCTGCCCGGTTTGCGCCACGGCGGTTCAGCGGGAAGGGGCGTTATGAATATTACCCTTAACGACGCGCCCGTCGCGCTTCCAGGCACGCCCTCGCTGCTGGAAATGCTTGAGCAGCTCGGCCATGCGCCCGAGGGCAGCGCGCTGGCGGTTAATCAAACCATTATTCCCCGTAGCCGGTGGGCTGAACAGCCGGTCAACGAGGGCGACGATATTCTACTATTCCAGGCCATAGCCGGAGGCTGACCATGTTGACCATTGCCGATACCACTTTTACGTCCCGGCTGTTTACCGGCACCGGTAAATTCGCCAGTGCTGAATTAATGCGGCAAGCCATTAGCGCGTCAGGCAGTGAATTGGTCACCCTGGCGATGCGCCGGGTGGATCTGCGCGGCGGCAACGACGCCATACTGCCCGCCCTGCGCCAGGCCGGGGTAAAATTATTGCCCAATACTTCAGGCGCGAAAACCGCCGAAGAGGCGGTATTTGCCGCCCGCCTGGCGCGCGAAGCGCTGGGCACCCACTGGATAAAACTGGAAATTCATCCGGATATGAAATACCTGCTGCCTGATGCCGTTGAAACGCTGAAAGCCGCCGAACAACTGGTGCGGGAAGGTTTTGTGGTCTTACCTTATTGCGGGGCGGATCCGGTATTATGCCGCCGCCTGGAGGAAGCCGGCTGCGCGGCGGTGATGCCGCTCGGTTCGCCAATCGGTTCCAACCAGGGGCTCATTACCCGCGATTTCCTGCGTATTATCATCGAACAAGCTGGTGTGCCGGTGGTGGTTGACGCCGGTATCGGCGCGCCCAGCCAGGCGCTTGAAGCGCTGGAATTGGGCGCCGACGCGGTGTTGGTCAATACCGCCATCGCCGTGGCCCGCAATCCGGTGGCCATGGCCCATGCCTTCAGGCTGGCGCTGGAAGCCGGCGCCATCGGCCGAGCGGCCGGGTTGGCCGCCAGGGGCGAACACGCCAGCGCCACCAGCCCGTTAACCGGATTTCTACGCCATGGTCAAGAGGAAGGAGCGGCCTGATGAAAACCTTTCTTGACCATTGGCGCCGGATCGGCTGGGACGATGCCGGAATGCAAATCCATGCCAAAACGGCGCGGGACGTCGAGCAGGCCCTGAATGCCCGGCGCCTGAGCAGGCAGGATTTCATGGCGCTGCTGTCGCCGGCGGCGCTGCCCTATATCGAGCCCCTGGCACAGCGCGCCCAGCAGTTAACCCGCCAGCGCTTCGGTAACGCGGTGGGATTTTATCTGCCGCTCTATCTTTCCAACCTGTGTGCTAACGACTGTACCTATTGCGGGTTTTCGATGAGCAATCACCTTAAGCGCAAGACGCTTGATGAGCAGGAAATCATCAATGAATGCCAGGCCATCCGGGCCATGGGCTATGATAGCCTGCTATTGGTCACCGGCGAGCATAAAACCAAGGTGGGCATGGACTATTTCCGCCGTTACGTACCCTTGATCCGCCGGTATTTCAGCTCGCTGATGATGGAAGTACAGCCGTTATCCCAGGAGGATTACACCGAGTTGAAAACCCTGGGGCTGGACGGCGTGATGGTGTATCAGGAAACCTATCACGAGACGACCTATCAGCGGCATCACCTGCGCGGCCAGAAAATGGATTTTGCCTGGCGCCTGGAAACCCCCGACCGGCTAGCCCGCGCCGGCATCGACAAGATTGGCCTGGGCGCGCTGATCGGCCTGTCTGATAGCTGGCGCACCGATTGTTATATGGTGGCCGAACATTTGCTGTATTTGCAAAAGGCCTATTGGCAAAGCCGTTATTCGCTTTCGTTCCCGCGCCTGCGCCCCTGCGCCGGCGGCATTACACCGGCGTCGCTGATGGATGAATCGCAGCTATTGCAGGTCATGTGCGCTTTCCGCTTACTGGCGCCGGACGTGGAGCTGTCGTTATCCACCCGTGAATCGCCCTGGTTTCGCGATCATGCGGTACCTATCATGGTGAACAGCGTCAGCGCCGGGTCAAAAACCCAGCCGGGGGGTTATGCGACCGGCAGGCCGGAGCTTGAACAGTTCGAGCCGCATGATAACCGCTCGCCGCAGGAAGTTGCACGCATGGTATTAAAGGCCGGGCTGCAACCGGTATGGAAAGATTGGGACAGTTATCTGGGCAGGACGCCGGTGACGGACTGATCGATAACGTTATGACAACAACGGGACAGCTAACTGTCCCGTTGTCGTCGTACATCCTTACCCGGGGTTTATCAACCCCAACAATACGCGGCCGCTGTTAGTCGGCGCAAACCAGCAGCCCCTGGGATCCATCGTATTGCGGGATGACTCTTTGCATGCCGGTGGCCGTGGAAAGCGTCATAAAACTAATGAATGGCTGGCTGTTGAACATTTGCGACTGAGACCAGATAAAACTATGTGGGGAAGAGCCGGGCAGCAGCGGCCAACCGTTGGTCTTCATCAAGTCATAACTCTGGCTTAAAGCGGTATAGGCAGGCATGGTACACGTCTGGTTTGCCTCTGGCTGGGTAACCACCGCCCAGTTTTCATAATTAAACACCACGCTGTCTCCTCCGGTTTCCCCGGCGAGCTTTGGCCGCGCCAGGCCGCCAACTGACGCTTGCATATGGCCATAATAAGTGGCAAAGGCCGAATCAGGGCTGGTAAGTACCGTGAAAATGACTTCCCCGGTGGTTTTTTCTCCATCAGCGGCGGAAACGTTAAATGAACTTTTCACGCCTCGGCCCAAGGGATCGGTAATGTTAATGCTGGTTTTGCCATCGCTTGCGGTTATGCGTTGGCTGATCCTCGTTAAGCCATTAAATAGCAGCGTGGCGGGTTCAAAGCCGCCCTGCCGATTCACCACGACTTGCGGCGTAATCTCCAGGGTAACGTCGGTAGCCGGCGTATCATCTTCATAGGTTGCCTCAACCAGCATGGTTATCTGCTCTTCCGCTTTAGCCTGTGTTTTATCGAATGACACTTTTATCTTGACGGCACGGGGAGTTAATTCAATATCCCTTGCCAATGACGCCATGCCCACCCCATATAAGCTTGGCATTACGCTTATATTTCCGGGCTTATTACCGCGTAGGGTGGCGGAATAAACACCATTGCTTTCGCTGATATTTGAAAAACTGAGACCCTCGTTTGGCGATGCGCTGAAGGCCAATACTTCGCCCACGCCGGTTACCGCAAGACCCTGCGCGTCCCTGGCGCTAAAGGTCAGCATAACGGTATCAGTATCGTCGGCCAGTAACGCATTCTGACTGATGGTAAAGGTTGACAGGGCGCCGTCAACCTCGACCGGGAGCAGACTAAGTGATTTCGCCAAACCGTCCAAACCGACGCCGCCGACCGATGGCGTGATCCTGTAGTCGCCCGGTTGGGTACCGGACAGGGATACGCGATGCGTCCCATCGACCACCGATACATGCTCCACCTTAAATTGCCCGGCGGGTGTCGGGACAAAACTGATGGCATCACTGCTGCCGATGGCATTGCCATGTTCATCACGCAGATTAAGCTCAAGAACAACGCTATCCCTGCCGTTTGCCACCAGGTGTTCCGCGCTCATGGTAAAGGAGGAGCGCTGCTCGCTGATCCCACCCGCTAGCAAGGTTATGGTTTTGCCCAGCCCGGTCAATGCCAATCCGTCAATAACCGGAATCACCTTGATCGTGCCCGACGCTGTGCCGCTTAGCACGGCGGTATAGTTATCATCTGACTCCGTAATCGCCGTTATGGTTATCCCATCAAGCGGTGAAGCGACAAATTGCAGACGTTCGCCAAGTCCGGGTAAAAACCTGCCGTTTATATCCCGGGCGTAAAACGTCAAGTTAACGTTGCCGCCCACAGCCAATGTATCGCTGCTGACGCTGAATTCCGATTGAGCTATATCCGCCAGTCCGGCGCGCAGGTTAATGATGATGGGCGTTAATTGCAGGCCCTGGATGGCAGGGGTAATAATAACCTGTCCCGGGTCGTTACCCGCGGTCAGCGTAGCCGAATAAACGCCGTTCGCGGTTTCAGTTATCGCGCCAATGGTCGGCGCCCCGGACGGCGCAAGACGCGCGCCGGATATAGGCCCGGAATCTTCCGCCTCGAACATCGGCGTTAATGTCAACGCATCGGCGAGACCGCTGAGGGGCAGATTGTCATCACTTTTCAGCTCAATGCTCAGCAGGCTGGTGGACATGCCATCCGCCGCCAGCGCATCCGGCGCCGCCCTTGTCGATGTCGCCGCCACGCTGATACCATGGCCGGAGACTGACAACAGGGTGTGCGCCCGATTGGACGCATTGCCTTTTTTATCATAGGCCGTTGCGCCGAGGGTATACATATTGGTCGCGCCGCCGGCCAGAAAAGGCGGCAGGGTGACCAACAGCGTGCCTGGAGTCTGTTGTGCGACCGATCCGCCGGCGGCGGTCAATCCGGCGCCGTCCCACTCTATTCGATCCATGGCGTGTGCGCCGGTGACCTGTGCGGTGATGGTAAGCGACTGGCCGGCGCGGCCGCTTAACTGCTCCGGCATCCGCAGGCGGAAAATATCCTGTTTTTTATAATCCAGCACAATATGGTTATTACGTTCCACCAGATCGTAGCGGCTTCCGGCAAGGGTGCGCCCCGCGGCGACGGCCGTCGGGTCCGTTTGTATCCGCCATGATTCACCCAGGCGATATTGCATCTGCAGGTTGACGCTGGAATCATGACGGCCGCCCTTGCCCTGGCGATGCTCAGCGCCCAGCGTCAATAAAGGAATTGGCGTGTAATTAAGACCCGTGGTCATGGCGTAGGGGTCTTTTTGCCGATTATCCTTGCCGAATAAAGCCACCTCGTCGCCGCGGTACCGTTCATACATCAGCTTTGCGCCGAGCTGCGGATGCGACGGCAGGAACGCTTCCGCCCGCAGGTCATAACCGTTAGCCGGGCGCTCATTATAATCAGCAAAATCCCGTGATTGGCGCCATCCGCTCAGGCGAAAATAGCTATTGGCGGATAATTTCAGATTATTGGTCCAGGCTTCAGCGCCCATACCGGCCCGGCGATTTTTGCCGGTAAAGTCATTATCAAAAAATGAATTTAAACCATACATCCAATCGCCGTAAAAGGTTCGGATGCCAGCACCAATATTACCGGTATTCCGATCGTCTTTATTGCGGATTCCCCCTTGGGTGTAAACCATGGCATCCTGGTTGTCATAAAGCGGCACCAGGAGATCCAACGCGCTATTGTCAAATTTCAATCTTTCATCAAAATTCAGCTGTAGCCGCGCGGTTCCGAATTGGTCCAGCCAACGTTTGGCGGATTGTCCCATTTCGCCGGTGACCGCCGAACGCGCCATATTCAGCGCCGCTTTATCGCTTTGCTGCGCTGATAAAATATTCCCGGCCGACAGCGCATGGGCGGCGATTTTACGCTCCTCCGCCGTTTCCGGTTGCCCTGAAACGACCGTCGCCGCCGACGCCACGCTGAGGGGAAACGCCGCCTGCGCGGCAATGGTTATCCAGGCGACGGGGCGCCATAATGGAAAATGCCGATAGCCGGCGGTTGTGTGGGGGACTGATTTTTTTTTATAACTGCATGTAGGGTATAAGTGCTTTCCTGGCATGAATTTTTCCTATTAATCGTCAGGGTGCGCTATGGATCTCGAGGTAATAATCTAGCTACAGCTTCACTAATATCCTTTTCACTATTTATTATAATAATTCATGATTCTCCTTAATTTATGTCATTACCGCCGGCTAAAATCTTTGGAAAATTAATTATTTGAATTTCATTATCTGAAGGAAAATTAAAAACATCTTGATGAGAATATGATGTATTTCAGGGGAATTACTGAGGCCGATATTTTAACTACCGGAAACCTGATCGCTGGAAATAGAATAATATTCAAGTCGGATATTATTTATATAAATTTATATTACTTTCTTCACCGTTTTCCGCGAAGCCCAGGTAAAAAAAAACCGCCCGGTCAGGGGCGGTTTCATATGACGTCACGCGGGCGGATTAACGATTATTTATCGTTATGGCCACCCAGACCGGCGTTAAGCAGCTCCGCCATGTTGGCGGTCGCTTCATCAGCGGTAACAGACGGAACTACGGGTGCTTCACCCTGGGCGCGACGGCGCGCGCGATCCTGATGGTAGGCGTAACCCGTACCGGCAGGAATCAGCCGGCCGACGATGACGTTTTCCTTCAGGCCGCGCAGTTCATCACGTTTCCCGGCAACGGCGGCTTCGGTAAGCACGCGCGTTGTTTCCTGGAACGAGGCCGCGGAGATAAAGGACTCGGTGGCCAACGACGCCTTGGTAATACCCAGCAGATCTCGGCTGAACGTCATTTCAATCTTGCCGTCCGCATCCAGCTGGCGGTTGGCAATCTTGACGCGGGAGTATTCAGCCTGTTCGCCTTCCAGGAAGTCGGTGCCGCCGGCGTTGACGATGGTAGCTTTACGCAGCATCTGACGAACGATAACTTCGATATGTTTATCGTTAATCTTAACGCCCTGCAGACGGTAAACGTCCTGGACTTCATTGACGATGTAGCGGGTCACGGCATGGACGCCACGCAGACGCAGGATGTCATGCGGAGATTCCGGTCCGTCGGAGATCACGTCGCCGCGTTCCACACGTTCGCCTTCGAACACGTTGAGCTGCCGCCATTTCGGAATCATCTCCTCGTAGGCATCATCGCTGCCGTCGATCGGCGAAATCACCAGACGGCGTTTGCCCTTGGTTTCTTTACCGAAGGAAACAATACCGCTGACTTCCGCCAGGATTGCCGGTTCTTTCGGACGACGCGCTTCGAACAGGTCGGCCACACGCGGCAGACCACCGGTGATATCCTTGGTACCGCTGGATTCCTGCGGCAGACGCGCCAGGGTGTCACCGCCGGTGATAGCCAAACCATCTTCCAGCTGGACGATGGTTTTACCCGGCAGGAAGTACTGCGCGGGCATATCGGTACCGGGGATCAGCACGTCGTTGCCATTGGCATCCACGATTTTCAGCGCCGGACGCAGGTCTTTACCGCCACCGGTACGTTCCGCCGTATCCAATACCACGATAGAGGACAAACCGGTCAGTTCGTCGGTCTGGCGGGTAATGGTCTGGCCGTCAATCATGTCGGTAAAGCGCATGAAGCCGCTCACTTCGGTGATAACCGGCATGGTATGCGGGTCCCAGTTGGCAACCGTTTCGCCGCCCTGCACTTCTGAACCGTCGCCTTTGGACATGACCGAACCGTAAGGCACTTTATAGCTTTCTTTGGTACGGCCGAATTCGTCGATAAGCTTCAGTTCGGTGTTACGCGATGTGATAACCAGTTTACCGGCGCCATTGACAACGAATTTGACGTTGTTTAAGCGGATGGTACCCTTGTTCTTCACCTGAATGCTGGACTCGGCGGCGTTACGCGAGGCGGCGCCACCGATATGGAACGTACGCATGGTCAGCTGGGTGCCTGGTTCGCCGATGGACTGCGCGGCGATAACGCCGATAGCCTCACCTTTGTTCACCAGATGCCCACGGGCCAAATCGCGGCCGTAGCAGTTGGCGCACACGCCAAAGTCGGTTTCGCAGGTCACGACCGAACGCACCTTGATGATATCCACGGAGTTTTCTTCCAGAATGTCACACCATTGTTCGTTCAGCAGCGTATTGCGCGGCATCAGGATGTCGGCGGTACCCGGCTTGATAACGTCTTCAGCCGTGACACGGCCCAATACGCGCTCGCGCAGCGGTTCCTTGACATCACCACCCTCGATAACAGGGGTCATGGTGACACCGGCATGCGTACCGCAATCGTCCTCGGTCACCACCAGATCCTGCGCCACATCCACCAGGCGACGGGTCAGGTAACCGGAGTTGGCGGTCTTCAACGCGGTATCCGCCAGGCCTTTACGAGCACCATGGGTCGAGATGAAGTACTGAAGTACGTTCAGGCCTTCACGGAAGTTCGCGGTGATCGGCGTTTCGATGATGGAGCCGTCAGGCTTGGCCATCAGGCCACGCATCCCGGCCAGCTGGCGAATCTGCGCCGCCGAACCACGGGCGCCGGAGTCGGCCATCATAAAGATGCTGTTGAAGGAAACCTGACGCTCTTCCACGCCGTCGCGGTTAATCACCGATTCGGTGGACAGATTGTCCATCATGGCCTTGGCGACACGTTCGTTGGCCGCGGCCCAAATGTCGATAACCTTATTGTAGCGTTCGCCCGCGGTCACCAAACCAGACTGGAACTGCTCCTGGATTTCGGCCACTTCGGCTTCGGCTTCCTCAATGATGCCCGCTTTCTTGTCCGGGATGACCATGTCGTCGATACCCACCGACGAACCCGAACGGGCGGCGTAGGCGAAACCGGTATACATGATCTGGTCGGCGAAGATTACGGTAGGCTTCAAGCCCAGAACGCGATAACAGGTATTCAGCATCTTGGAGATGGCTTTTTTACCCAGCGCCTGGTTAACCAGCGCAAACGGCAGGCCCTGCGGCACGATCATCCACAAAATCGCGCGACCTACGGTGGTGTCGACGATGTGGGTATTCGCGATAAGCTCGCCTTCTTCATTCTTGGCATACTCGGTGATACGCACTTTAACGCGCGCATGCAGCTCGGCAATGCCGCCGCGATAGATGCGTTCCGCTTCCTTCGGCCCGGTCAATACCATGCCTTCGCCTTTACCGTTCACACGGTCGCGGGTCATGTAATACAGACCCAATACCACGTCCTGGGACGGAACGATAATCGGCTCGCCGTTGGCCGGCGACAGGATGTTATTGGTGGACATCATCAGCGCGCGCGCTTCAAGCTGTGCTTCCAGCGTCAGCGGCACGTGCACGGCCATCTGGTCACCATCGAAGTCGGCGTTGTACGCCGCGCAGACCAATGGGTGCAGCTGGATGGCCTTACCTTCGATCAGCACCGGTTCAAACGCCTGGATGCCCAAACGGTGCAGGGTTGGCGCACGGTTCAGGAGTACCGGGTGTTCGCGGATGACTTCATCCAGGATATCCCAGACAACGGCTTCCTCACGTTCAACCATCTTCTTGGCCGCTTTGATGGTGGTCGCGAGGCCACGCAGTTCCAGCTTGCCGTAGATGAAAGGTTTGAACAGTTCGAGCGCCATCTTTTTCGGCAGGCCGCACTGATGCAAACGCAGGTACGGACCTACGGTAATCACGGAACGACCCGAGTAATCCACGCGCTTGCCGAGCAGGTTCTGACGGAAACGACCCTGTTTGCCCTTGATCATGTCGGCCAGGGATTTGAGCGGACGCTTGTTGGAGCCGGTAATGGCCCGGCCGCGACGGCCGTTATCCAACAGCGCATCCACCGCTTCCTGCAGCATACGTTTTTCATTACGTACGATGATATCGGGCGCGGCCAGATCCAGCAGACGTTTCAAACGGTTGTTACGGTTGATCACGCGACGGTACAAGTCGTTCAGATCGGAGGTCGCGAAACGACCGCCGTCCAACGGCACCAGCGGACGCAGGTCCGGCGGCAGAACCGGCAGCACCGTCAGGATCATCCATTCCGGCTTGTTGCCGGACTGGACAAAGGCTTCCAGCAGCTTGATGCGCTTGGTCAGCTTCTTGCGCTTGGTTTCGGAGTTGGTTTCATTCAGCTCTTCGCGCAGCGTTTCGCATTCCGCTTCCAGATCCATGTTTCTCAGCAGGGCCTGGATAGCCTCGGCGCCCATCTTGGCGTCGAATTCATCACCAAACTCTTCCAGCGCGTCCAGATACTGCTCTTCAGTCAGGATCTGCCGACGTTCCAGATTGGTCATGCCGCCTTCGACCACGACATAGGATTCGAAGTACAGCACGCGTTCGATATCGCGCAGCGGCATATCCAGCAGCAGGCCGATACGGGACGGCAGTGATTTCAGGAACCAGATATGGGCAGTCGGAGACGCCAGCTCAATATGGCCCATGCGTTCGCGACGCACTTTGGTCTGGGTGACTTCAACGCCGCATTTTTCACAAATAACGCCGCGGTGTTTCAGACGCTTGTACTTACCGCACAAGCATTCGTAATCTTTTACCGGCCCGAAAATTCGCGCGCAGAAAAGCCCGTCACGTTCGGGTTTGAACGTACGGTAGTTAATGGTTTCCGGCTTCTTGACTTCGCCGAACGACCAGGAACGGATCATATCTGGCGAGGCCAGGGCAATTTTGATCGCATCAAACTCTTCGGTCTTGGTTTGTGCTTTCAGAAACTTAAGCAAATCTTTCACGGATTGGCTCCTGTCGGAGTTAGACCTG
>NZ_DASWOM010000027.1:0-28131 GCF_036398755.1 Acerihabitans sp.
CTTCTTTACTGAAAATGCCATTCATATACAGAACTGTACCTCGTTTTACCCAAATGCGTTATCACATACTCTGTAATCAATGGCAAGCCATTTTTGATCAGGGCCGGATATGTCGCACATAATTAAATCGTTCAGTTGCATTGCGACGGTTATCCGCGCATCCAATAGTTGAAAATTTCGCCCATTAGATAACCACGTTAACCACCACGATGATTTCTGTACCATTTATCGATAACCTTAGCGCAAACACTTGTCAACGTCCAATGCAATATTCAAGAATAACTATTCATTTACCGATAAAAGAAAACAAGGGGTCTGGCTCACATTTTTTCAGATTTGCTTATACCCTAATCAACTATCCAGGGAATAAAATTTCCCTGACGGTGTCCGTGTCCATGCCCGCCGTGCCGCGACGCTTTGCCGCGCGGCCGCTCCCCCCAGGACAATGCGCCATGATTGGTCCCCAATATTGTGCAGGCCGCCGGCGGCTTGATGATTGCTCACGGAATCGCCCAGGCGCGTCGGCGTTATTTTGCCGCCGCATCGGCCCCCGGGTAAATCGGTTTACTGCTCATCAGCCTATGCGAAATAATATTTGATAACGTGTTAAGCACGCCATTCTTTAATATATTTTATATGACCAGCGTCATTATAATGAAATAAAGAACAGGATAATGTGGATCCGGGACCGGTGATACCGGCGGCGCGCGAGATCGGGGATAACAACCGCCGCCCGGCGCGAGCGGCTATTTAAGTGGTGTTATGACCGCCGATGTTAATTATCCGGCGGTGTGACTATTGTCAAAGGGCTATTTTCCCACCGATTTTCAGCGGGTGGAAATCATGCTCGGTGATGCCCGCGGTTAATAAGGCTTGTTCCAGCGCCAGCGGCGGTTCGTCAAGCGCTTCGTCCGCAAGTTCAAATACCCCCCAGTGGATCGGGATAACCCTGGGACAGGCTAATTGCCGATATACCTCCACCGCGCCGGCGGGACTCATATGGCTTTCGCCCATGAACCATTCTGGTGCATAAGCGCCTATGGGCAAGGCGGCGACGCTGAAGGGCCCGAGCCGCGCGCCGATTTCAGCCAGGCCGGGACTGTAGCCGCTGTCGCCGGAAAAGTAAAAACGCCAGTCTTTGGTTTCCACCACCCAGCCGCACCACAGGCTGCGGTTATGATCTTTTAGGCTACGCTGGCTCCAATGCCGCGCGGGAACGCTGTGCAGCCTGATACCGTGGCTGTAGACGCTGTCCCACCAGTCGCACTGTTTTATGGTACGCACGCCCCGCTTGCGCAGCCAGCCGCCCATGCCCAGCGGCGCCATCACCTGTATCGCCGGAAAACGTTTCAGCAGCATCTTCAGGGTGCCTTTATCCAGGTGATCATAATGGTTGTGGGAATAAAGGATCATCTCGATTGGCGGTAAATCGGCAATTTTTACCGGCACCGGCGTTTTGCGTTTGGGGCCGATAAAGGGCAACGGTGAGGCGCGCGTCCCCAGGGCCGGGTCGATAAGCAGATAGCGTCCCGCCGCGCGCACCATCAGGCAGGCATGTCCCAGCCACCATACCGCGTCTTCCGTACCGCTGAAATCAGCGGGTTGCCACCAGCGTTCGATAAAGCCCGGATACCCGTCGCGGGGAGGTTTGGGCAGGCCCTGTTTTTTCCTTTCGTCCTGCCATTTCTTATATGCGCCGGGTGTTCTCACCCCCGGCTCGATATTACGGAAACCCTCCGGTGTGTGGTGAGGTTTTGCGGCATCATACCAAGGATTTTTTTTTGTCATCGTGTTCTCGATTCTCACGTTGGCTGCAGGCCAACGGCAAAAATGCGCAAATAAACCGGATTATGTGATGGATGCCACCGCTGCGCCCGGCAGGATGGCCTATGATGGGCGGGTCTAGCGTTCGGCGATAAAATCTTTAAACAGAATGGGTTCCCCGGCCGGCAGCGCCTTGGCGCCATTATCGGGATTAGCCGCCTGCCCCAGGCGCAGCAGCAGTTCGGTCTGCTGCTTTTGCTGTTCAAGCAATTCGTTGAGCAATAAAATCTGCTCGTTGGCCCTGACGCTTGCGCGATTGAGGTAAAACCACACCACCAGGCAGATGATAAAAACGACCAACGCGATCGCCATTGAGGCGATATTAAGGGTATCAAATCCAAATTCGTTCATAAAGTGACCTTGCCACTGAAAAAACCAGAAGCTATCTTATCACTCCGTGGCCATCATTGTACCCCGCGCGATAAAATTGCCGCGCCGGACCTCCCTTTACCAGGGCATCCACTTGGTCACCAGGCACATCCCGCTAAAAAAATCCCCGCCCTGATCGCAAAAGCTGTTCAGCGCCGATAGCCACAGCAGCAGGCAAAGCAGCAAAATGACCCCTATAGATATCGAAGTGTTTTTTTTCAAAACCCACGTCCTGTACCGTCGCAATAGCGTTATTCTAGCCAGCAAAACTTAAACGAATGGTAACCATAGGGATTTCATTATCAGAATAATGATTTATAAAGCGGATGATATGGGTGTAAGAAAATAGGGTGCCAAGGATTTACCCCGACACGCCTGCTTACCGATCAGGGATGCGCCGTCCGGTCGAATTTCAAATCGATCAGCGCGATCGCTTTTTCAATGGCACGCCGGGTAACCGGGTCCTGCGCCGCCGGATGGGTGGCAAAATCGATATTTTTCAATTGCCCCGACATTTTGTCGCGGATTTCCACGGGCGCAATAACCTCGATAACATCAAGTATCTGCTTGATAACCAGTTGGCAAGCGACTAAATCGGAGACCAGCTCCTGGTTTTCCGAAAAGGGTTGGGACATGGCTACGCCTCTCTGCGCCTGGACCGTCGGTTAAAACGGATACTGTTGATAACCAATTTGCTGGGAAATATTGCGTGCCGCGTCGTGAAGCATCTTCACATAGTCGCTTTTGCTCGCTTCCGAGAAGCGGATGGTCGGGAAAGAAATGCTCAGGCCTGCGATCACCACGCCAAAACGGTCGAAAATCGGCACCGCAATGCAGCGCAGCCCCTCTTCCTGCTCTTCATTATCCTCACCAAACCCCTGCTCGCGCACCAGATCCAGTTCCGGCAGCAGGGCCTCGCTATCGGCGGCGGTGTGCTGTGTGCTGCGGTTGAACACCACGCCGGAAAGAATCTCCCGCGCCTCGTCCCGATCGCGCCAGGCCAGCAGCACTTTGCCGATAGCGGTGCTGTACAGCGGATTGCGGCGGCCGACCCGGGAATACATGCGCAGGTTATACATGGAATCGATTTTATGGATGTAGACAATACTGTCTTCATCAAGCGACCCCAGGTGAATGGTCTCACGGGTCAAATTAGACAGCACGCGCATCTGGATATCGGCAATGCGGATCAGATCCACATTTTGCAGCGCCTTGGCGCCAAGCTCGAACAGTTTTAGTGTCAGGGAATATTTTTCCGATTCGCCTTCCTGCGAGACATAGCCGAGCGATTTCATCGTCTGCAAAAATCGATACACCGTGCTCTTGGACATCATAACGCGCTGTGAAAGCTCGGTTATGCCGATTTCCCTCTCTTCGCCCAGTGCCTGTAGAATTCCAAATACCTTTAACACAGACGATACTGAATCGGGCTGTCTGTCTAGATCTGTCATCGCCATGGTTATAAAAGTCCTGATAAGCGTTATGTTTTAAAAAAAATAGAACATGATTTTTATTATAAAGGCAAGCCTGCAATCAACGCAATAACCATTGGCTTTACCGGATGTATTTAACTGGCGATGCATGATTTATTACATTTATCCGGCGTTGCGGCGATCGCCATTTTGTTAATTGGTGCTAGGATGATGTTTTTGACGGTGCGTTAATCCTTCATGATCCAGAACTCTGCCGACGGCCTTCCCCTCCCCCAACGTTATGGCGCAATATTAACCATTATCATCAGCATCAGCCTTGCCGTGCTGGACGGCGCCATCGCAAACGTAGCCCTGCCGACCATTGCCCGTGAATTGAACGCCAGTCCCGCCACGTCGATTTGGGTGATTAACGCCTACCAGTTGTCCATCATCATGACCATTCTGTCCTTCGCCACCCTGGGGGATATTTATGGCTACCGGCGGGTCTATCAATGCGGGCTGGCGGTATTTACCCTGATGTCGCTGGTCTGCGCCCTGTCGGACAGCCTATGGATGCTGATAAGCGCCCGTGTGCTGCAAGGACTGGGCGCGGCGGCGTTGATGAGCATCAATACCGCCCTGATCCGCATCATTTATCCCTCGCGCCTGCTGGGGCGCGGCATGGCCATCAACACCCTGGTGGTGGCGGTCGCCACCGCCGCCGGTCCGACCGTGGCCGCGGGGGTATTGTCCATCTCCTCCTGGCAATGGCTGTTCGCCATTAACGTGCCCATCGGGCTGTTGGCATTTTACCTGGGCCGCCGTTTCCTGCCGGTTAACGCGCTGAAAAACAAAGGACAGCGGTTCAACTGGTTCAGCGCCCTGATGAACGCGCTGACCTTTGGGCTGCTGCTCTCGGCGCTCGGCGGATTTTCCCAACGGGTCGGCGGGCAATGGATACTGCTCGAGCTGGCCATGGCGGCGGTAATCGGCGTGTTTTTCGTCCGGCATCAGCTGCGCCAGCCCTGGCCGCTGCTGCCGGTGGATCTGTTCCGCATTCCGCTGTTCGCCCTGTCGATGGGAACATCCATTTGTTCTTTCTGCGCCCAAATGCTGGCCATGGTCTCCCTGCCGTTCTATCTGCAAAGCGTGCTGGGCCGCAGCGAGGTGGCGACCGGTCTGCTGCTGACCCCCTGGCCACTGGCCACCATGCTGCTGGCCCTGGTGGCGGGCAGGCTTATAGGCCGTGTGCATTCGGGTCTGCTTGGCGCCATCGGACTGGGCGCCTTTGCCCTGGGCCTGTTTTCGCTGGCCTGGCTGCCCGCCGCCCCCGGGGATGGGGAAATCATCTGGCGCATGATGCTGTGCGGCGCCGGCTTTGGCTTATTCCAGTCTCCGAATAACCATACCATCATCACTTCGGCGCCACGCAACCGTAGCGGCGGAGCCAGCGGCATGCTGGGCACCGCCCGGCTGTTCGGCCAAACCTCCGGAGCGGCACTGGTGGCGCTGATGTTTAATCTGTTCGGCGCCACCGGCACTCAGGCGGCGCTGGTGCTGGCCGGATGCTTTGCGACAGCGGCGGCGCTGGTAAGCGCGCTGCGCATCAAGCAGGGCAGCCCTGAGCGCCAGGACGTCCAGGATATCCACGGCGCGGAATAGCCGCCCGGGCCTTATTTAAGATAAGTCCCGGCCCGCAGCGCCTCGATCCGCTTATCCAGCGGCGGGTGGGACATAAACAGCTCGCTGAACGATTTCGATTTTCCGTTGATGCAAAACGCCAGCATGCTGCTTTCCTCCTGTGGTTCATAACTGGTTTTCAAGCGCTGCAACGCGGCTATCATCTTCTCGCGTCCGACCAGTCTTGCCGAGCCGGCATCGGCGTGGAACTCGCGATGACGGGAGAACCAGAGCGTAATGATGCTCGCCAGCACGCCGAACACCAGTTCCAGCACCATGGAGACGGCAAAATAAATCATCGGGTTGCCGTTGCTGCTTTCGCCTTCATCGCGGTTGGACGACAGGAAACCCGCCGCCAACTGGGCCAGGATGCGCGAAACGAAAATAACGAAGGTGTTCACAATGCCCTGGATAAGCGTCATGGTCACCATGTCGCCATTGGCCACGTGGCTGATTTCATGGGCAATGACCGCCTCGGCCTCGTCGCGGCTCATATTTTGCAACAACCCCGTGCTGACCGCCACCAGCGAGGCGTCACGCCGCGCGCCGGTGGCGAAGGCGTTGATATCCGGCGCCGGGTAAACGGCCACCTGCGGCATGGCAATCCCGGCCTGCTGCGACTGCCGCCGGACTATCTCCAGCAGCCAGCGTTCGGTCTCGTTGCGGGGCTGTTCAATCACTTCTCCGCCGACTGACCGCAGCGCCATCCATTTCGACATCAGCAGCGAAACAAACGCGCCGCCGAAACCGAACAGACCCGCCATGACCATTAACCCGGTTACGCTTGACGATTGTATCCCCGTCAGGCTCAGAACCAGACCGAAAACCAGCATGACGGCCAGGTTGGTGAGAAGAAAGAGAGCGATACGCATCATAAGAAGGTGATTCCTCGAAAATAACGCCCATTGCGCTAGCCATGATGGTATGGGTTTGCGCGCCGTTTTCAAGGGTTGCGTGGCATTAAGTGCTTAAAAAGACATAACTTTACATTTTGTTAAGCTTTTTACGCCAAGGATCGCGGTAATAAAAAAAGCGGCATGCAAACGCCGGGTTCGCCGATGCCAGGAGATCAGCCGTGAGGCGGCCGCGGCATCGACACCGCTGGGTGAATTCGTCAGAACCTCGAAGGAATAATCTGGATTAACCAAGGCGCCGTCGGAAAGGCGCCTTGGTAATTGGACCGGTTTTACTTGACGGGGGCCGGCTGCGTGGCCGGTTGTCCGCTTTCCGCCTTGCTCAGGTCAAGCGCGATATGCACCGACTCATCCAGGTAAGGATCGGGTTCGTGGTAATCCTTGGGGATGGCCTCCAGCGTTTTCACCGGGGTTTTACCCTGTCGCGCCAGGCGCTCGTTGGTGCGCTGCAAGCGCAAGGCATCGTCCTCGTGGCTCTCTTTCTCACGTTGCGCGAGATTGAGCGAGGCAATGTTGCGCTTGTCCTTCAGCGCATGGAACTTTGCAATATCCTGGGCGATATACTGGAATTCCGGATCGGCGGCAATCCTCTCCTTGTGCGCCTTCAACAGTTCGGCGGCGAAGGGTTTCAAATCGCCGGTCTTGGTGAAGGTGGCCGCATTGATGCTGTCCCAGGGTAAGGCGTTATCCTCAAACTTCTCGCCGGTTTCAATAGTCTCGTCGCCGGTGGGCATGATGATATCCGGCACTACCCCTTTGCGCTGGGTGCTGCCGCCGTTAACCCGGTAGAACTTCTGGATCGTGTACTGAATCGAACCCAGCGCCGGCCAGTCCGGCCGCAGCATCTGATCGTAGATGCGGTTCAGGGAGCGGTATTGCTGCACCGTGCCCTTGCCGAACGTCGGCTCGCCTACGATTAGCGCCCGGCCGTAATCCTGCATGGCGGCGGCGAAAATTTCCGACGCCGAGGCGCTGAAACGATCGACCAGCACCACCAGGGGGCCTTTGTAATAAACGATGCCGTCGTTGTCGCTATCCTCGCGGATTTTGCCGTTATTGTCGCGCACCTGCACCACCGGACCGCTGGGAATAAACAGCCCGGACAGGGACACGGCCTCGGTCAGGGCGCCGCCGCCGTTGGTGCGCAAGTCGATGATGACGCTGCTGACATTCTGTTTTTGCAATTTCTGCAGCTGTACCTTGACGTCATCGGTCAGGCCGACATAAAAACCGGGAATGTCCAGCACGCCGACTTTCTGGCCGCCCACTTCTTTAACGGTGAGTTTTACCGCGCGATCCTCGAGACGGATACGCTCACGCGTGACGGTGACGATACGGGTCTTGGTGCCCTTGCCCGCCGGCAGGATTTCCAGCCGCACCTTGCTGCCCTTCGGGCCTTTGATCAGGGAAACCACGTCATCAAGCCGCCAGCCGATGACATCCACCATCGGCTTGCCGGTCTGGCCGACACCCACCACGCGATCGCCGACGGTGATGGTTTTACTCTTCGCCGCCGGTCCGCCCGGCACCAGCGAATTGATCACCGTGTAATCGTCGTCCATTTGCAACACCGCGCCAATACCTTCCAGGGACAGGCTCATCTCGGTGTTGAACTGTTCGGTATTGCGCGGCGAAAGATAATTGGTATGCGGATCGATTTCATGGGCGAAGGCGTTCATCACCAGTTGGAACACGTCCTCGCTATTGCTCTGCGCCAGGCGGCGAATGGCAAATTGATAACGTTTGGTCAGCACATCGCGGATCTCGTTATCATCCTTGCCGGTGAGCTTGAGGCTGAGCTGGTCGTATTTGACCTTGGCGTCCCACAGCTTGTTCAGCTCCGCTTCATTTTGCGGCCAGGGCGCCTTGCTGCGATCGAGTTCTATGGTGTCGTTACCGGTGAAATCCATCGGTTTGGCAAGCTGGGCCAGAGCATATTGATAGCGTTCGAAACGCCGCCGCTGCGCCAGGTTGTACAATGCGTAGGGCACATCAAGCTTACCGCTTTTCAGCTCATCGTCCAGCAGGTTTTTCTTATCCGCGAACTGGGCGATGTCGGATGACAGCAGGACGTTATGGCTGTAATCCAGCATATTCAGGTAACGGTCGAAAATCTTGGCCGAAAACGCATCATCCAGATCAAACTGGCGATAATGGGATCGGGTAAAACGAGCGGTGACGCGTTCACTGACGGTCTCTTGTTGCGCTTCTTCGTGAAGCTGGGGAATCTGGTCGGCGCGGGTGATTTTATTATCATTCGCCGATGCCGATCCCGCCAGTAACAACCCTGCAATTGCAGTTACTCTGACAAATTTGTTCATGCCCTGGTCGGCCTCCGTATCAGAACTGCAGGTGTTCTGCGCGCACAATCAAAGCCATCCCGGAAGAAAGCTGCACACGTACCCCTTCTTTGGCAATTTCCATAACCGTTGCTTCCATGGGATCTTTGCCCACCTTGACCTTGATTGCCTGGCCGATATGTAATTTTGAAATATCGGTAACCGGTAGCTGCTGGCGCGCCGGGGCGGCCTGCTTAACCGGCTGAGCTGCCCGATCGCTCTTGACGTCGGTCTTGGCGTCTCGCTTGGGGCGATTGGCCGGACGCGGTCTGCGCGGCGCAGCGCCGTCATCCGGACCTTTTTTGCCAGCCGCGGGCTGGGAAACCGGCGCGGCGCGGCGCGGTGCCGGCGTTTCGCCGTTTTCACGTTTCTTGGCCTGCTGGGCGGCGCGTTGCTGCTGGACCCGTGCCTTGGCTTCCTCAAGTTGCTTGCGGGCGTGCTCGACATGCTGCGCTTCCAATTCCCCGCAGGGATTGCCGTCGAGATCGACGCGCTGGGCACCGAGTTTGATGCCGTACAGGTAGCGCCAGCTTGATGTATAGAGCCTTAAAGCGGAACGCAACTGCGTTTTGCTCAGGCTGTCCTCCCCCTGGATGCGCGCGACCAGATCGGCAAAAATACCGATTTTCAGCGGTCGCGCCTCGCCTTCGGCGCTGAAACAAAGCGGAAACCGCTCGGCCAGAAAGGCGATGACTTCTTTATTACTGTTCAACTTGGGTTGATTTTCCATGAATTTTCCTGATTACAACGGGTTTGCCAACCAGCGCAGGCATGAACAGGCGTCATTATAATGACGCCATCGGCAAATGCCACGTTATCTGTCTATCAATATAAAGTATTATTGATAAAACGTCGCAAATTGGTGTGCTCCAACTGCTGGCAAAGCCGTTCCACCAAGGCTTTCAGCCCATCTTCGTCATCCTGGTCGAAGCGATGGTAAATCGTGCTATCAAGGTCCAGAACCCCGACCACCCTGCCGTCCAGGGTAATCGGCAGCACGATTTCGGCATTACTGGCGGCGTCGCAGGCGATATGGCCGGGAAACGCGTGGACATCATCCACCCGCTGGATGCTGTTTTGCGCCACCGCGGTACCGCAGACGCCCCGGCCCACCGGTATGCGCACGCAGGCCACCTTACCCTGGAAGGGGCCAAGCACCAGTGTATCACCGTCAAGCAGATAAAAACCCGCCCAATTGACGCCGTCGAGATGTTCAAAGAGCAATGCGCTGCAGTTGGCCATCGCCGCGATAAAATGCGTCTCGCCTTCAATCAGCGACGACAGGTTTTGGAGTAATTCAGCATAGCATTGTTGTTTTTTCATATTAAAACCAATAAATGAGCTAATCTTTCATATACCGGCGATCTGGCCGGTCTCAAATACATTAAGCAATAAATGCCCACGGCCACAAGATTAACCCTTTATGACTTCACAAAGCCAGTATCCACAGGTATGTTTGCGCAAACCTCTCCGGCGACATCCTGCCGGAGTCAATTGCCGATTGATGGAATATGAAAGGCAGGCATGATGGCGCGTAAACCCTTGCGGCGTCCCGGTATATGATAATTCAGCACATTCACGGCGCGTTGCCCCAAGGACGCGGACAGCGTTGCGCCCAGTGCGACGCGCTCTTTATCCTGCCGGCGTTGAACCAACACCAGGATGCGTTCTGCCCGCGTTGCCGGGCCAGGGTTGCCGTCGGCAATGAATGGAACATCAACCGGCTGGCCGTTATGGCGGCCGCCATGCTGTTGCTGATGCCCTTTGCCTACGCCGATCCGCTGATAAGCGTGCGGCTGCTGGGAACCTCGATCAGCGCCAACCTGCTGCACGGCATCTGGCAGATGGCCTTGCAGGGCGATCCCATCACCGCCAGCATGGTGGCCTTCTGTACCATCGGCGCCCCTTGCACGATGGTAATTTCCCTGCTGTATCTGTATTTCGGCCAACGGCTGGGAATGAATCTGCGCCCGGTGCTGCTGATGCTCGATCGGCTTAAAGAATGGATAATGCTGGATATTTACCTGATCGGCATGGGCGTGGCGGCCATTAAGGTCAAGGACTATGCCGCCGTGACCACCGGCCTGGCGCTGCCGGCGTTTATCGCGCTGACGCTACTGAGCGTCATGACGCTGACCCATCTCAATATCAGTCAACTGTGGGAAAAATTCTATCCCCAGCCGGAGCGGTTGGCGTTTCGTACCAATACCGCGCGGCTTCGGGTGTGCCTGGGCTGTAATTTCACCGGCACCGCCGACGTGCGCGGCCGCTGTCCTCGCTGTCATGTACCGTTGCGCCACAGGCGCCGCCACAGCGTGCAAAAAAGCTGGTCGGCGCTTATCGCGGCGATGGTGTTGCTTATTCCCGCCAACCTGCTGCCGATTTCAATTATCTATATCAACGGCAACCGCAATGAAAGCACCATTCTGGCCGGTATCGGCTCACTGGCGGCGGACAATATTCCGGTGGCGGCCATTGTATTTATCGCCAGTATCCTGGTGCCCTTTATCAAGGTCATAGTGCTGCTGACGTTATTGATCACGTTACATTTCAAGGTTCGGCATGGGCTTAAAACGCGCATTCGCTTATTGCGTTTCGTCACCTGGATCGGGCGCTGGTCGATGCTGGATTTGTTTGTTATCTCCATCACCATGTCGCTGGTGGATCGCGACCAATTATTGGCCTTTACCATGGGACCGGCGGCGTTTTTTTTCGGCGCCGCCGTTATTTTGACAATTCTCGCTGTCGAGTGGTTAGACAGCCGTTTGATATGGGATGCACATGCAACAAACGCCGACTACACCGACTAGCGCGGCAGTCAAGAATAAGCGCCGCCTATCGCCTTTCTGGCTGCTGCCTTTCATCGCCCTGCTGATTGCCGGCTGGCTGGTTTACAGCACCATTCAGGAACGGGGTTCCTCGGTAACCATTGACTTCGTTTCCGCCGACGGCATCGTCGCCGGACGCACGCCGGTACGTTACCAGGGGGTAGAGGTCGGCACCGTGCAAAATATCAAGCTCAGCGGTGATTTGCGCAGCATCCGGGTCGAGGTCAGCATCAAGCGCGATATGCGCGACGCATTGCGCAAAGGCACCCAGTTCTGGCTGGTAACGCCCAAGGCGTCCCTGGCCGGGATATCGGGGCTGGACGCGCTGGTCGGTGGTAACTATATCGGCATGATGCCTGGCAAAGGCGAAGAGGAAAACCATTTCATCGCCCTCGACACCCAGCCTAAATACCGGGTGAATACCGGTGAACTGCTGGTGCATCTGCACGCGGATAACCTGGGTTCGCTTAATACCGGGTCGCTGGTGTATTACCGCAAGCTGCCGGTGGGGAAAGTCTATGATTATGACGTTTCGCGTGATAAAGGCGGGGTCAATATCGACGTGCTGATCGACCGGCGCTTTACCGACCTGGTAAAGAAGGAAAGCCGCTTCTGGAATGTGTCCGGGTTAAAGGCCGATGTGGATTTCCACGGCGCCAAGGTGGAATTGGAAAGCGTGGCGGCGCTGGTCAACGGCGCCATCGCCTTTGATTCCCCCGCCCAGGGTGAACAGGCCCGATCCGACGATAATTATACGCTCTATCCCGACCTGTCCCACAGCCAGCGCGGCGTTATCATCACCCTTGATCTGCCGGACGGCCAGAATCTCAGCGAAGGCCATACGCCGCTGCTCTACCAAGGGCTGGAAGTCGGCACCCTGACCAAACTGACGCTGGGAAAAGACAATAAAGTCACCGGCGAACTGACCATCAATCCGTCCATCGTCGATTTGATGCGCAGCGACACCCGCATTGAAATGCATACGCCGCAGCTATCGCTAAACAATGCCAATATCGGCAGCCTGCTGTCCGGCGTGACGTTGGAACTGGTGCCGGGCGGCGGCGAGCCACAGCAGCATTTTACCCTGCTCGACAGTAATCACATGCTGTTGCAGGAACCCGGGGTGCGCACCTTCCGCCTGACCGCGCCGCAAAGTTACGGCATCGACAGCGGCCAGCCGCTGACGTTGCAGGGTATCCCGGTCGGTAAAGTGATAAGCCGCAAACTGATCGATAACCAGGTGGTTTTCGAGGCGGCGGTGAAGCCCGAGTATGCGGACCTGTTACATAAAAACACCAAATTTATCGTTAACAGCCGGGTCGACGTGAAATTTGGCCTGGACGGCGTACGGGTGCTGGGCACCAGCGCACAGGAATGGCTGGACGGCGGCATCGTGATCGTTCCGGGCGATCGGGGCGCGCCGCTGGACAGGTATCCGCTTTATGGCAACCGGGAAATGGCGGACCAGGGCATCCAGGGCGACAAACCGGCGCCGACGCTGACCCTCACCGCCGATAGCCTGCCGGATATCCAGGCCGGTTCGATCGTGATGTACCGCAAGTTCCAGGTAGGGGAAATCATCGACGTGCGCCCGACGGCGCAGAGTTTCGATGTCGATGTCTATATCCATCCGCAGTATCGCAAGCTGCTGACCGCCAACAGTATATTCTGGGCCGAGGGCGGCGCCCGCGTGCAAATCAACGGCAACGGCATCACCGTGCAGGCATCGCCGCTCGACCGTGCGCTGAAAGGCGCCATCAGCTTTGATAACCTGGACGGCGCGGTACAGGCGAAAGGCGCGCCGCGCAAACTCTATGGATCGGAAAACGCCGCCCGCGCGGTGGGCAGCCAGATCGTATTGCGAACTTATGATGCCAGTAAGCTGGCGCCGGGCATGCCGATCCGTTACCTGGGCATCGATATCGGCCAGTTGGAAACATTGAAACTGTCCACCGAAAACAGCGAGGTCATGGCGCAGGCGGTGCTTTATCCGGAATATGTACAAACATTCGCCAGGGTGGGAACGCATTTTTCCGTGGTTACCCCTGAAATTTCCGCCGCCGGCGTCAATCATCTGGAAACCCTGCTGCAGCCCTACATCAATGTTGAACCGGGTCGCGGCCAGGCTACGCGTAATTTCGAGCTACAGCAGGCAACGATTACCGACTCCCGCTATCTGGACGGCTTGAATGTGGTGGTGGACACGCCGGAGGCCGGTTCATTGCAGGTCGGCACCCCGGTACTGTATCGCGGCATCGAGGTCGGCACCGTGACCAACCTGTCGCTGGGGTCGCTTTCCGATCGGGTTTATGTCGCGCTGCGCATCAGTAAACAGTATCAGCATCTCGTGCGCAATAACTCGGTATTCTGGCTGGCATCCGGCTATGACCTCAAGTTCGGCCTCACCGGCGGCACGGTGAAAAGCGGCACTTTCCAGCAGTTTATACGCGGCGGCATCGCCTTTGCCACCCCGCCGACCACGCCGCTGGCGCCCAAGGCCGCCACCGGCAAGCATTTCCTGCTCAGCGAAGAAGAACCGAAAGAATGGCACGAATGGGGCACCGCCATTCCACCGCAGGGGTAGACCGCGCCGTTTGCGTATAAATCTGAACCTGTGGAGGCGGCGGATCGGGCGCCTTTAGCGTTTTGTGCGATCTTGACTATGCTTTACAGGTGACCGGTTACGGTTCCACCCTGGCGAGAAATGAAAAGGGATAATGTTATGACCAAGACTACTGTTAAAATTGGAAGTTTCAAGGTTGAAGACGCCGAACTCTCCGCCGGCGCGGATCGCGGCGTGGAGAATATCCTGCGCATCCCCTGTAAATCCGATCCCGAACTGTGCAAGCAGCTTGACGGCTGGGACGAGCACACCAGTATTCCGGCGTTCCTTGACGGCAAAGAGCACGTACTGTTCCGCCAGCACTACGATAATGATAATGATGCCTGGATCATGCGTCTGGAGTGATGGGCCCCTCCGCCGCACGGGCGGGCGGTTTCCCGCCGCGAGAGACGCTCGCCATGGCGCGGCTGTCTTCCCGTGGGCTGCGGCCCTTCGCCAATTATTTTCTGCGCCTGTAGCGCGCGCGGACCGGCTTCGCGTCTTGCGACGTAAGCGGCAAAAAAAAAGTCAGCCCGAAGGCTGACGACTAAAGACAGTCAGGGAATTTGTTTCTGAGGGTAGTGTTATATTCTACCGGTCCGGGTCCGCCCCGCAACCTATCGCTCCGATAGCCGCGGCCATTAAGCGGATAACAACGACACGATTTATCCGCACGTTACATCCCGTCATTTGATTTGCACAACAGGACTCGGTAATGATCACTAGCATTGCTCAATTGGAACAGGTGCGCGTGGAATGTAAAAAAATGGTCACCCGCCGCGCCGGTTTATCCGCCGGCGCCGCGGTGATCCCTATCCCCGGCCTGGATATCGGCACCGATGTATCGCTGCTGATGGCGCTATTGCCGGCCATCAACGAGAAATTCGGCCTGTCGCCGGCGCAGATTGAGCAACTGCACCCTCATCGCAAAAAATATACCCTGGTGGCGATAACCGGTATCGGCAGCCGTCTTATCGGCAGCACCGTCACCCGCGAGCTGATAAAAATGGTGCTCAAGCGGGTAGGCGTGCGGATGGCCACCAAGTCGGTAGCCCGCTATGTGCCGATTATCGGCCAGGCCGCCGCCGCGGGCTTAAGTTTTAGCGCCATGAAAATCCTCGGCAACGCCCATATCGAGGATTGCTATCAGGTCATAAAGCAGGTGCTGGAAACGCAGCCCGCTGAAACGGCGTCCTTTGACGCGCGGCAAATCCATGGCTTGACCGGCGCGGATCGCCTTGATAACAAGGGTTAAGAGTATGTCTTTACGATATTTGCCCATTCAGCCGTGCCGACCGGCAGTATATTACCGGTAAAAATGCTCTTTACCTCGTTCACCGGTCCGTCAAATTCCTCAAGAACGACCCCGATGCGACGTGAGGGGTGGATTTGCCCCTCGAGCAGGTAGGCAGTGGAGACGCTTTTAACCCGGAAAAGAGTGTCGGGCTTAAAGACATACTCGATACCCAGTATCTGTCTATCCTCTATATTGAATAACAAGGGGATCGCCCGGCGCGCGTTTTCAATTTTAAAATATGCAACGGCCTGCCGGTTTTGGTTACCGCTTAATCCTTCCCGGTCGGCCCTGAGGGTTAATATCCGAGCGTATTTATCCTCCGACGCGACGGTCATAAAGGTTGGGTAATGCGTGACAATATCCCCCGGACCGAGGGTATCCCCCCAGGGAATGCTCACCATTGCCGGATACTGCGCCACCCCCAGATAACTGCCCTGCTGCCGGGGAAACGGCCTTTTCAGTGCATCGGTTAAATCCGCATAAATCAGCCGGTCCGAGGGTTTCCATTTATCCAGGGGTAATCGGCCCCATAGATTGTCATTGATAGTGCTTTTGGCGACCATAAAACTTTCCAGGTTCAACATCACATCTTTGTGCCGGTAGTTTTTGCTGGCGCCGGACTCCATGGTCCATAAATGTAATGCGATCGACTGGCTTACCGTCAAGCTACTGTAAACAGCCTGATATTGCGCAAAATCAAGGGGGGACTGTTCCAGGTGGATACCCAGTTCGGGAAACAGCAGCGCTTCGCTCCCCGGTTCGCCGTAACGTGAGATATGCGCCGTGCATTCCACACCGTTAAGCTGGTGGCTAACCAACGTATCGACGCTCCTCTGTTGGGTCCAGATCTTGGCCACTTTGCCCGCCCCACGGCCGCTCAGCCCGGAGTGCAGGATATTCTTCAATCGGCTTGCCACCGGTAAAGGAATCGCCTCCAGCCGGTTACCCGGCGCCAGAGTATATTTTATGCCGAAGCAGTCGCCGGTTTGCGGATTGACCCTGACATAGACCGGCTGATCCCGATAGCGATCCCCACCTAATCTGACAATCGGTATGTCGCGCCCGATGCCCGGTAGGCTACCGGTTTCAAACGCATCGATATCCTTGGGCAGCCTGTCGTCGAGCATGCCGGCATCCAGTTTCAACAACAGCTTTTCCATGGTGGGACTGTGGCCACGCAACAACCTGGCGGCATTGCGAACCTGCAGCACCGCCGATTTTCCCAGCATGCCCGTCAATTCAATGCCCGGGTCTAAAGAACGGGCCAACGCAATTAACATGCTGGTCAAGGCTTTGCGGTCGAACTCTTCGAGCACCGAGGTCATGGCCACATTGACAAAGGTCCGAACCCCCATGTTTATGGCGCTTTTCACGCCGGCGCCGGCCGCGTAGCCGCCCTGGGCGATGCGCAGCGACGCCATCCCCCCCATCCCCGCCTTTGCCAGCACCCGCGATGATAAGGTCGCGGCTTTACCCGCCAGCGGTATGAAATTCAGGCCGTCCAGCGCGCAGGATATCAAGGCCTCCTCCTGGCGATGCGGGTTCCATTTAGCGCAATGATAAAAGGGAATAAACGACAGCAAAAAATGATATATCGCTTCCTGCGAGGTTTCCTCATATCCTTGGTTATAGAGTTCATTTGCCAGTATTTTTGTATGTTGCCTATTCAGTTTTTCGCTGAGGATCCGCAGAGATTCCCCAGCGGTTTTATACAGGCCTTGGGTATTTTCGCCGGCATAAACATTAAGTCGATAATTTTTGTCCGCGCCGGCAAGGTTGATTGCCATAAGTTGAAAGTAATTTTCCTTATCGCGGTCAACGCGCCTTAACCAGTAACCTGTATTATCCCGTCCCAGGGCAAAAATCCGTTCTTCACCCTTGCCGGAAGCCAATAAAAGTTCGATACCCGGCAACATTTGCACCGCCGGTTTTGCCCCGGTGATGAAATATTCCACCGGCATTCCGGTCAAGGGATTGAGCTGTGAAAAATCAGCCCCCGCCTTGCGAATTATCGCCGCGGCGATAAAATCCAGCTCGGCCGCCGGTAAAGCCATGAGAGTGTCCATGATCATCAGACCATCGATAACGGCAAACTTGTCGGTAATATTTTTGTTTTGTTCTTCAAAGGCATTATTAAGATCGGGCAGGTTATTCAAGGCATTATTTCTATCTGTCTGGCCCGGTTTGCTGGCTGGCGCCGCGGGACAACGATAAGTGCCCGGTTGATTTTTATACTCCTCCAGCCTGCGGGCATGCTCCGACTCAGTCCAGTCGCCACAGTGTTTAAGTAGAATGTCCCGGGCCAGTAACGTGCGCGACTTATAGCCGCCCATGGCGTCGCCAAACTGTTTAAACGGATTGACCGCCTTTTCCCTGGCTTCGCCTGAAAAAAAGAAATGATGCAACGCGTCCTTTTGGGTCACGTCCGCGCGCACATCAATCTTCAGGGCGGCATTCCGGTCGGCTGCAAGCATTGTATTCAGGTAATGCAGCAACGCGGGGAAAGAAATAATATCAATCAGCACGGCGGACTGCGATCCCATCATTAACAGCGCCGATAACGTACAGCCTATTTCGATGATTTCAGACGCGGTCATATCGCCGATGTCCAGCGCGCTTTTCGCGGCAAACGACAGTCCGATATGCAGGTAACACCAGTCGAGCGTGCCCAGTTCAAGCGCCTCGGGAGGAAAATCCTCCCGTGAAAAAAATAACGTCGGCATGGCCGGGGCAACCACGTGGGCGAGAAGATAACGATAGCTGGATGACTCGCGCTCCGCCGCTGCACCGCCGGTATTGAACAGGGCAAGCATGGCGTTAATCGCGGCGAGGGTGCTTTTTACATCAACATGGGCGGAACCATAGGTCGGATCCCGCTCGCCTGATGGCAGAATACCCAGCATTCTGCGCGCCACGAAGCCTTCGACGCCGGAACCAAACACATTTTCCGCCATCCAGTCGTCGACAATCCCGCTCATGACGTTGGTTGTCAGCCGTTCGCCCGGCGACGCGCCGTAGAGACCGGACCCCCGCAGCAGGACATAGGCTATCCTGGCTAATCCTTCCGGTGTGGCAATAAGAAAACGCGCCGTATGGTCAACCAGGTTCATCGCTTGCGTTAATTGTGTATTGTTTGAGTCCACATCATTCCATGACAGCTGGTCCATCAATGTGGCTATATTTTTATTTTGCAGGTCAAGATCAATAATAGGTTTATTATTCGACCAGACTTTATTACGTTGTTCAATATAAAGCTTGGCACGGATATCCTCCGGAGAAAGGGGATCCGGTCCTTCTCCGGCCTGGACTGTATCTCGCCGGAACCTGGTCTCGCGATATTCCGGCTGCAGCCCGGTTGTCGCGGGCATTTTATACCCGTCCAGCCTGTCGTCCCTCGCGGCGTCACCCGTCGGCGCGCCGGTTGAATATTGTGAAGGCACCAGCGCGCCGTAGGCATAAAGCACCCTCGCGCCGACATTCTTCAGGCCGTTATATGCCCGCGCGGCGGGCGGCCCGGCCTGTGGCGCCGACGTATTGCGGGCCATGCTCAACGTACCGAACAGCATTTCAACACTCTGCCGCGCTTGGCGAGTTGTAATATTAGACAGAAGTAATTGCTCGATTTCCGAATGATTTTCTTGTCTATGAATAGTGAATAATCTCATTCAAGCTCCTTCTTAAACGAACGGCATGCCGTTATAAAGCTGTTATATATCCGTTATGAAGCAGCCTGTTTCCCGCGCGTTTATCATTTAAGGCGCCGCATGGCTACCCGCCGGCATGGTAGAAATACCCGACTTCAGTCCTGGCGCCTATAAACGGCGTGTCACAATCATTGTAAAATGCCGAAAAACGGGCTAAGGCGCGCCGGGAAGATCAAAATTAATGGTTTCACCGGTGAAAAGATTTTTTGCCACCGTCACGGGCTGGTTAAATTCCCGCAAGATTACCGCGACACGTTTGGACGGATACATCTCACCCCCCGTCAATATTGCGCTGCTAACGCTTTCCACGCGGAAAAACGACCGGGGCGCATAAAGATACTCATGCTCGGTGATTATGGTGCTGGCTATGGGGTAAGGCAGCGGAAGGCAGTGGGCGCCGTCTTTGATTTTATAATAAATCAATGCCTGGACCTGATTCTGCTCCGCTTCTTCGGCGGTCTGCTCGGAAAACAAGCGCGCATAGGTATCCTTTGAGGAGACGCTCATCAACGCCGGGAAATTGGTCACGATATCACCCGGCCCCAGGCTGTCGGTCCAGGGCATGTGCTGATGAGCTCTGTACTCAGCCACGCGCAGGTAATCTCCGGTCTGCCGGGGCAGCGGACTGTCCATTGCGCCCAGTAATCCCATAAATACCATTTTCTCGCTATGGTCCCAGTAGGATATCGGGTGGTTACGATAAAGATGGAGATTGATTTCGGCGTTGATCGGGGTGAGTCCTATTTGCGCCAGATTTTTTGTCCGATCGTGATAACGGGTTTTATCTCCTTCGATCAAGCTCCACACCCGCATGGCCAGTTTTTGGTTATTCGGCAGCGCGTCGAACGCCTTGATATAGCCCTCCCGATCCAACGGCGTTTGCTGCAAGGGGATCCGGTGTTCGGGAAACAGGATGGCTTCAGCCTCGCGGGAGCCATAGCTTTCAATCTGAAGGTATTGCGGATTGGGATACTGCGGCAATGGCATCAAGACTAAATCATCATAGCTGGGCTGGGAATTCCACACTCTGGCCGCCTTGCCGCTCCCTTTGCCGCTTAACCCTTCTTGCAATATATTTCTAAGCTTTACCGCCGCTTGCTTCGGTACCCGAACCAGCTCATTCTTGCGCGTCAGCCTATATTTTATGCCACTCGGCGACCCCGTCCGGGGATCAACCCTGACATAAACCGTTTTGCTCCGGTAGGTATCGCCGTCTAACGGGATGATGGGAATATAACGATCGGTGCCTTTCAGGCGCGCGGTTTTATAAGCAACGGGCTTTACCGCGACAGCCGCCGCCTGCTCGATCGAGGCTATTTTAGGCAGGATGGGCGCTATTCCCGGCAGAAAGCCGGCAATGTTTTTTAGCGCGGCAAAAAGCCGCCGGTTCACCGCCGCCCCGGTATGAATCATCACTTCCACCATGGCGGGATCGGCAAAACGTGCCAAGTCCACCGCCAGGCTGATAAGCGCCTTTTGGTTCAGTTCGCCGGCGGCGGGTACCATGCCATGGCGGACAAAATGCCTGGCGCCGGCGGACAGCGCCTTGGTCAGCGACGCCCTGGCGGCATAGCTGCCCAGGCTGGCACGCACAGCGCCGGCGGTACCCATGCCGCCCTTCAGGGCCATACGGGAAACCAGGGAACCCCCCTTGCCCAGCAATGGTATCAAGCTGAAAACATCAAAAATACAGGGAATCACCGCCTCCCTGGACCCGGCGATGATGCCGGAAATACAATCATGCAAAGGCACCAGCGACGTCAGGCCTTCAAGCACTTTTTCACGGGTGGTGGCCTCATAACCAAGGTTATCCAGCTGCTGACGCAGATTCTCCTGCGCCAGCCTGGATAAATTGATGATTAAACAGTCCAGCTGTTGCCCTGCCTGTTTTAATATCTCGGCCTGGCTGGCGCCGGCGATAATTTTCAGGACATAGTCTTTGTCCTTGCGCGGCGTTATATCATCCAGTAACGCGTAATAATGATGCGGGTCGCGATCGATGCGTTTTATGCCGTACCGGGTGTCGCGGCGATCAAGCGCAAAAATACCTTCATCCGCGCCGGTGGTTGAGAACACTACCACAGTTGCCGATAAGGGAATGGTATAGGTAGCAAGAGGAATGGTATGCGCGCCCGGCACCCCCCGGTACTGATCATAGGCGGAAAAAAACGCATTTACCTTTTTTACGGTGCTATTTTCAAGCAGTTGCGTATCCGCCGGGGAAAGCGAGGCAAACGCCTCCGCCAGCGCCAGGTAGTCCACCGAGCGGAAACTGTCGACGATATGCTGGTTTTGCTTACGAAACTCGTCGTTCACATCAGGTAATAATTCGATGCCAGGTTTAGCGGCCGGGTTATTTATTTTGCAGCTATAACCGTCATGGTTATTTTTATAGCTCTCCACATCAACGGCGTAATGACCGGCAGCATCAGTCGCACAGCGCGTGCGTATGATATCCTCGGCTAATTGGGTACGGGTGCGATAACCCCGCATGGCCTGGCTGAATTGGTGAAACGGATTATTGCCTTCTTTAAGCAACCGGCTGTCGTCGAAAAACTGCTCCACCGCCCTACGCTTGACGTCAGGATCATCCATGGCGTATTTATCGTTTATCAGTTTGCCGTCAACAGGTGTATTTACCAGGAAATAAATACAGGCGGGACGGATAAAATAATGGATCAACGCCGGCGAAACCGTATCGGAAAGCAGCATGGCCTCCAGGGCCAAGCCTAATGCAAACAGCGACTGTTTAGGCAACCGCTCTTCGCCAAGATGCATTTCCCGGGCAATCTGCGCGCCCGCGTGCAGGTAAACCCAATCTATGGCTCCGATATGATTCATCTTGCCGGCGGCCTTCTCCTCAGGCAAGCCAAGCGTGGGCATTACCGCCAGTATGATGTCGTCAAAAATATAGTTGACCGAGGCTGCCGTCAGGGTTTTAAACGAGGCAAAATGCTTATCAATAGCGCGGTTGAAGTCGTGGATATCCATATTCCGGCGCGCTTGCGCGCCATAATGCCCGGTGCCGGCATTGATAATCATCTGCGCGATAAAGGTATCAACCGTACCGTTCAACACATTGGCGGCAATCCATGCGTTAACCTGCCCTAATTGATATTCAGTGCTCAGGTTTTCTCCCTGTTGGGCGCCAAACGCGCCTGTATTATTTAATAATACCCGGCTTAATTCCGACAAAAATTCCCCCGACCGCGGCAGGCAATTTATTACCCGGTTTATTATCACTTCTCTATGCGTGCCATATTCCTCCCTCAGCAGGTCGGCGGAATGCAAATAAGAGGCGACATTTTTATTTTGTTTTGCCAGCGGCTGCCGGTATGCGGATTCCTGGCCCGCCGGCTGGCCTTTGCTAATAAGATGAGGCGAAAAAACGCCGGCTTTTGCAAGAACAGGCAAGGCTCGCTTTGATACCGGCGTCGCTTTTGAATCCACCGGATAATCCGCAGCGAAATAGCGCGCGCCCGACCACAATGGAGTGTCATGATAAACAGCCGGGGTGGCATCGGGTCCTGACGGCTTAAGGGTGCGGCCACCAGCGATAGCCGGCGGTGAAGGCAGGATACTGTGAGAAAAATACAAATAACGCAAAATGTTATGGCTCAGGCCGGGCCTTTTTTTACTGCGCGGACCGACCTGGCGGGCCAGGCCTGGATCGGTATTCTTCAATGATGTAATAGCGCTGAATACTTCTTTGGTTTTCGCAATACCGTTATGGGTGGTTTCATTTTTAAGAAAATTATTTATTGATACATTTAATGCGGAATTATTATATATATACATTTCACATCCTGAGAAATTGAAAGAGTGGCGACCCGCTATTGTCACACAACTTTTAACACCAACGAGGCATCAATAATAAGCCGATATAACAATAGTTATTTACCGAGACAAAAAACCAATGCGTCTATTTCAATAATCTCATTTATTTTTAAAAATTATATGCTCACCCAATCAATTCAATCAACACAATAACCATCGCCTGCCCGCATTCCCAGGCTGGATACGTCTGGCACGGCAAATCAACGGCGCGCCGGGCATCGCGGCACTGAACGCAGCGATTGCGTCGCCATGCGGACTCAAGCGCCAACCTCGGGCAACGTGCGGTGTGTTCTGGCGAGTCGCTCAGGGTGCTGGAGGAAGGCACCTTGCCTGGCAGGTAGCGCCGCGCCGCAAAGCCAGCGTGTTAGCCGGCAGCGTCGTTACGCTGGTTAAAGTGTGAGAGCAACCGCGTTTTGGCACGCCGGATTTCCTCAGCGTCGGCATACATTACGGGTATGCTTTCCTGCGCCCGGTAATTTTCGGCGCCAATTTTGCTTATCAAAGTTATGGTTAATAACTCGCCGTTACTGGTTTTCTCGGTGGTAAATTCCACTTTTCCATCCTGGGTTTTGTTATTTAGTCCCGCCCAGTATAGCACCGCTAATTAAGATTACCGCACCCCTTCCCGCGTCGCTTCATACTTCGGGTCAGCCCGGCGCTGCAGCACCATGGCGCGGCGCGGCGCGACCCATTAAAACAGCGGCGTGCCGCCGGCTGATCAATATGGCCGGTTATCCTCACGCCATATGCCGGTTCGTAATGTTGCCGGAGAAAATTCCACGTTACGGCCGCGCCAGGGCAAAGCCTGCCGGAAACGCCAGATGTCCGTCACCGCTACACGCCAGTAGCGTTCCATGCCCGGCATGGTGGCGCGCTTTTCCGGATGCCAGATGATATGGGTTTCTCCCCGCAGGTGCAAAACATCCCCGCGCGTAAAGTCGATGAACACCAGCGCGGCGCGTGGTTGCGCCAATAGATTGCCCAGCGTATTCATATAGCGGTTGCCCCGGAAATCCGGGATCCACAGCGTTTCACCGTCCTGATAAATAAACCCCGGATTTCCGCCGCGGTGTGAGATATCCACCCCACCCGACGCTGTATTGACATGCGCGGCGCTGGCGACAAAAAAGGTATCGGCCTGGGCGATAGTCGTTCTGGCATCCTTATCCAGGGCGCCAAGGCGCTCTACCGGCAAAGGGCTGGCGGGCGCCGGGTACAGCTCGCGCCGCTGAATATATTGTGGACAATTGCCGAAGCTCTGGCGCACGACGATCTCCACCCGGTTTTTATCCGTGCGCCCGACGATGCCATTTACCCGATTGCGTCGACGGTTGCTGAAATCAAGCCCAAGCGCGCCGACCGGCCGGCCCGGTTGCAACGCGGCCTGGGCGGGATCGTCCGAACGGCGCGGCGAGCTGATGCGCAGGTGGGTGGCGTCAGGGGAACGGATAAACCCTGCCGGGCCGCTAAACACCGTGGCCACCGGCCAGCCCGTTTCGTCAAGCGTTGCGACAAACAGGTACGGCAGATTGGCAAAAAATTCCCGGTGCTGTTCCGGCATCGCCGGATAAATTGCGCCGCTGACGGCGTCAAAACCGGCCAGGGCCTGGGCGCGCAATTCATCTGGATGAAACATGCTATGCCTTTGGGTCGCGTTGCGGCAAAGGGAGCGACGGCATGGCGAAGAAACCCGGCAGCGCGGCGATACGTGCGGCCCAGCGACGTATCGCCGGATATGGCTCAAGGGAGACGCCGCCTTCCGGCGCCACGGCCACATAGCTGTAGCAGGCCAAATCGGCGATGGTTGCAAGGTCCGTGGCCAGAAACGCGCGTTCCGCCAGATGCTGATCCATTTGCGGCAGAAAACGATCGCTTATCGCCGCCGCCTGCGGGTAATTCTCCGCTGCGGAAAATTGCGCCACCATCCGACAGGCGCCGGGACCATTACGGACTTCGCCCGCGGCCCTGGACAGCCAGACCTGTACCTGCGCCGCCGCCTGCGGATCCTCCGGCAGCCAATGACTGCCGGGAGCGTAACGTTTTACCAGGTACACCATAATGGCGTTGCTGTCGGTAAAAACCCGATCCCCATCGAGCAGTACCGGAACCTGGCCCAAGGGATTGAGGCGCAGAAAATCCGCGGTGCGACGCACGTCGGCCGGTGCGTCAATCACATCATAACGCAGGTTAAGCATGCGCAGCAGCAGGCTCACGCGATGGCAATGTCCGGATAGTGCAGTGGCGTAGAGGTGTAACGTTGGCATAAACAGGCTCCTGTAGGTAATGGCGACCACAATACTCTTGCGCCATGCGGAATGAATGCGGGAATATAGGAATTTATAATTCCTCTTATCGGAATAATATATGGACCGTTTAGATGAACTGGCTATCTTTGTGGCGGTAATCCAATATGGCAGCCTGGCGGGCGCCGCCCGCAGGCTGCACCGTTCGCCGCCGGCGATAACCCGTGCCATTGCCGCACTGGAGCAACGTTTTGGCGCACGCTTGGTGGAGCGCACCACGCGCCGGCTGGCGCCGACCGAGGCCGGCCTGCGGCTGGCGGAGCGGGCGCGCGTTTTGCTCAATGATTATCAGGATGCGGTAATGGATACCGCAGAAACACAGCTCGCCGGGTTGCTGCGCATTACCGCTCCGGTACAGTTCGGTCGCCGGCACGTCGCGCCGGTGGTGTTATCCTTTCTCGACCTTTATCCGCAAATCCAGGTAGATATGCAGTTGAGCGACCGCAATCTTGATTTGATCGATGAAGGACTTGATGTGGCGATACGCATCGGGCATTTGCGGGATTCCACAAAAGTCGCGCGCAGGCTGGGGGAAGTCACGCGGGTGACCGTCGCCAGCCCGGCATATCTGTCCCGACGCGGGCAGCCCCGTGAGCCGGGGCAACTGGCGGATCATGAGACGATTGTCAGCACCCTGCGCCCCACCTTTCGTGAATGGCGTTTTGGCCCACATGAAAATAGCGACCGGATACGCCTGACCCCGCGCCTGATGCTAAATGATATTGAAACCCAATTGCTGGCGGCGCGCGCCGGGATGGGAATAACCCGGCTGCTGTCTTACCAGGTCGCGGACGATTTGGCCTCCGGTACCCTGGTAAGGTTACTGCCGGAATATGAACCCTTGCCCCTGCCGGTGCAGTTGGTGGCGAATAAGGTACAGCTTATGCCGTCAAAGGTACGTGCCTTTTGGGACTACGCGTATCAGCAGCTCGGTCAATTAGGGCAAATACAGCCGCGGCGCGGTGCATCTAATACCCAGGCGCAGCGCACTGGTCAATGAGGCCAGCACCAGGACGCCGCTTTGGCAAGCACAGTTGCTGCTGAATAGTATCAGTGATGCCGCTAAGGCGCTGCCGGCGGGATGGATGGGCGGAATTCGGGCGTTGCGGGCGGCGAATGTGCCGTTGGCCTCGAATATCATCTGGCCATAAACGCCACGTTAATCACATCCCGCCCTTAACGGGCGGGATGTATTTTTTATGGCCTGGTCATTTGGCCAAATGCCCTATGAGCTTTCGCGTAGTCGTAAAAGGCTTTTTCATGCTTAGCCCTTGCCACTTTCTTAGCTGATTTATAATCCGAGCCAATTTTTAATAATAATTCTCTGTTCGCCTGGCTTTGGGAACGTTGCAAATGAGTATGAAGTATATAGTTCAGCTCATGTTCCTGGCTAAAGTTAATTAAATCACCGTCGTTCGGCATAGTTTTCCCCAAGAGATATACATCAAATTGATGCACCTTATCAATAAAACTCTCCGCATCTAAAATCCATAGATGAACCTGCGATTTTTTGTTTATTCCGTGAAAAATTAATCAATATCAATTTCCCGGTTATGTCATGCGCGTCGCGTCTGTTATGGCATGAAATTTATCCGCCATCCCGCGACCAAGGACCTCAACTTATTACGAAAAATCGATCTGATGGCTGATTAGTACCACGGCGTGCCGGGGCTGAATAACCGGGCGGTGGCAACCGCGCTCGCCTGCGTCTGCCAGCGACTGTGGGCGGAGGGTCGGCCCAGGACGCCGACGCTTATCGGCGTCATTAGTGAAAGCTTGAACGCATCCATTGTGCAAAACGTCCGTCCCACCACGGCATTATTTCCCCTTCCCTCGACCGCGCGTTTGGCAAGCTGGCAATGCCGCCGCCCGGAGGTAATATTATCGTGCTGCAACGTATTTTTCGGCCATTCCGATATCCGCATCACCATGCGCTATGCACATTTGACGCCCGACCATCTGGATGATGCAGTTCAGTTCAATCCATTGGCGGCGATTGATGGCTGCAAAATGACTACCATAAATCATGCAGATGACCGCCTTTCCTAAAAATTAACGGGTCCTGAACAATTCGACAGTACAAACCGCTCTGGCAGAATGGATAGGCGGATCGGATAACACCGTTACACCATCTGCTCACCCCTTTGAGCTAAGTCTCATGCGTACTGCTGCTAGCCATCACACCATCTTACAAAACCCGACAGTAAGCGGCCTCTTTTAACCATATGATATATAATAAGTAAATTTATTTTTATTCGGTTTTGATCCACTACCATTGGCTAATGGCCGCATTTTCACTTGATAGGCTATATGCTATCCTCGGGGTATACGATGAAAGAGATGCTTATGAAATCGATATCTTATGAAGATTTTCAGCAAAACCTTACCTACTGGCTGGCCTATTTACGCAATGGAGGGGAATTGTCAGTCAAGCAAGCCGGTGAGAAAACCATTGAACCTTCTGCAAATGACGCGATTACCAGTCGCGGCAAAGACATTGATCTCTCGTCTAATTCAGTCAGGAATAGAGTAAGTAAGAAATTATCGTTTAAGGATGCCCTTGCAACGACAAGAATCCGGCATGCTAATACTATAAAAATCTTGGGTGATAAATGATGGATTTTTATTTTCTGACACAAGAGCAGGTTACTGAAATCCAGGTTTTGACGCTGCCATTATCGGGACGACCGGATAGCAATAAACTTGCGGGGTACTAAATCGCGTCGATGCGTTGCACTATTATAAACATTGTAATGACGTATTTAAACTCGCCGCTATGTATCTGATCGGCATTGCTAAAGCACATGCCTTTAATTATGCTAAAAAAGAACTGCGTTCCAGGCGACATCCGTATTTCTGTTGATGAACGGCATTGAATTAAATGAATCACTATTTCTGGTGAAGCTGACTTTTTTCGCCGCCATGGATCAAGCCAATATAGAGGAGACTAATATTTTAAGCTTATTTCCCAATTATATGAACGAGTTATTAGAAGATAACGTTGATAACTATGCCAAGTAAT
>NZ_DASWOM010000028.1:0-29180 GCF_036398755.1 Acerihabitans sp.
AGCCCGGCGTTGGCGGGCCTCCCTTATACGGCAGTATATATAAATGGCGCTTACCATTAGCATAACCTGCTGGTAATGTCGCTTAATCCCCTAGGAATTCTCCCAAATTGGCGCTATCGCATACCAAAATATTTCATTTTGGCTGTTAGTCTTATTGCCGCTGCCGCCTCCTTTGTGCAGACTTCAGTCTATCCGTCAGGCGATTCACGCACGCCGTGCCGGATGAGCCGATACGCGTCGTTTTGCGCTAGAGTCCGGTGTCCGGACCGGGCCCGCGGTATTTGGCCCCACGGGGGTATGCCCCGTCCCCATTATGGTTACGTCGGCAGCCTGCCGCTGGGTACGGTGGCTGCCAGTGAATGCGTGGGTTATGACTTCAGGAGGATTTCCCATGAATAAATCAATGTTGGCCGGCGTCGGTATCGGCATAGCCGCGGCGTCAGGGATTGCGGCGGTTGCGGGACTGGACGTATTCTCCTCGGGTCCGCGCTATGCCCAGGTTGTCACGGCAACGCCAATCAATGAAACGATCAAGACGCCTCGCCAGGAATGCCGCAATGTTACGGTAACCCATCGCCGGCCGGTGCAGGATGAAAATAAAATCGCCGGCTCTTTGCTCGGCGCGGTGGCCGGCGGCGTTATAGGCCATCAGTTCGGCGGCGGACGCGGTAAAAGCGTGGCCACGGTGGCGGGAGCGCTGGCGGGCGGATATACCGGCAACCAGGTGCAGGGCAATCTGCAGGATCGCGATACCTATTCCAGTACCCAGCAGCGTTGCCAGACGGTGTATGACAAATCGCAAAAACTGTTGGGCTATGATGTTACCTACAAGATCGGCGATGAACAGGGCAAAATCCGTATGGATCACGACCCGGGCACCCAGATCCCCCTGGATGGCAAAGGCCGTTTGGATTTAGCTAAAAAAGTGTAGGGCCACACGGCGGCGCGTCAGCCTGGAAAAGAGCCGCATGCCGCCTTGGCCCCGGGCGATTCCGTGCCCGGGGCCAAGGCGGCGATTCAGGCGGGAACCTGGTGCTGATCCAATCCCGCCAGCAGTTGTTCCACATACTGCAGTCGCTCCACCCGTTCCGGCAGGGGCTTGATGAATTTAAGCCGCGTCGGGCCGTCCAGGCGGAAGGTCTGCGGTTCCCGTTGCAGCAGGCCGATAAGATAGACCGGATCCACGCGGTTCTTCTCGCTGAACTCGATAAACCCGCCTTTTTCATTGCCCTCAATGCGCTTGATGCCCAAATTGCGCGCCCGTTGCCGCAGGGCGGCGATATCCAGCAGATGACGCGCCGGGTCGGGCAACCGGCCGAAGCGGTCGATCAATTCTACCTTCAGCTCTTCAATTTCCCGGCTATCGGGCGCGCTGGCGATGCGTTTATAGAAAGATAAACGGGTGTTGACGTCGGGAATATATTCCTCCGGCAGCAGGGCGGGCATGCGCAGCTCCACGTCGGTCAGCTGGCTGGTTAAATCCTCCAGCGACGGTTCGCGCCCGGCTTTGAGCGCGTCGACCGCGCTTTCCAGCAGCTCCATATATAATGAAAAGCCGATGGTGTTTAACTGACCGCTCTGGTCTTCCCCCAGCAGCTCGCCGGCGCCGCGAATTTCCAAATCGTGGGTGGCCAGGGCAAAACCGGCGCCCAGATCTTCAAGCGACGCGATGGCCTCCAGGCGCTTCAACGCATCCTGGCTCAGGGCCTTGGGCGGCGGGGTTAACAGGTAGGCATAGGCCTGATGATGGGAGCGTCCCACGCGACCGCGCAATTGGTGCAATTGCGCCAGTCCGAAATGGTCGGCGCGTTCGATGATGATGGTATTGGCATTGGCGATATCGATGCCGGTTTCAATAATGGTGGTGCAGACCAGGACATTGAAGCGCTGGTGGTGGAAATCATTCATCACCCGTTCCAGATCCCGTTCGCGCATCTGGCCGTGGCCGATGGCGATGCGTGCTTCCGGCACCAGTTCCTGCAGGCGATGGGTGGCCTTTTCAATATTTTCCACATCGTTATACAGATAGTATACCTGGCCGCCGCGCAGCACTTCACGCAGGATGGCCTCGCGCACCACCTGGCTGTCGTACTCGCGCACAAAGGTTTTTACCGCCAGGCGGCGGGCGGGGGGCGTGGCGATGATCGACAGATCGCGCATGCCGCTCATGGCCATATTCAGCGTGCGCGGGATGGGCGTGGCGGTCAGGGTCAGAATGTCCACATCGGCGCGCATCGCTTTGATGCGCTCCTTATGGCGCACCCCGAAGCGATGCTCTTCGTCGACAATCAGCAGGCCCAGATCGCGCCATTTGATTTCGCTTTGCAGCAGCTTGTGGGTACCAATCAGGATATCGACCTTGCCTTCGGCGGTCTGCTCCAGCACCTGGGCCTGATCCCGGGCGCTGCGAAAGCGCGATATCATTTCGACCCGCACCGGCCAGTTGGCGAAGCGGTCGCGGAAATTATCGAAATGCTGCTGGGCGAGCAGGGTGGTCGGTACCAATACGGCCACCTGCTTATGATTTTCAATGGCCAGGAACGCGGCGCGCATCGCCACTTCGGTTTTGCCGAAACCCACATCGCCGCACACCAGGCGATCCATGGCCAGCGGCTGGCACATATCGCTTAACACCGCGTTAATCGCCTGCGCCTGGTCGGGCGTCGCCTCGAACGGGAAACCCTCGCAGAACAGCTGGTAGTTTTCGCGGTTTTGCCGGAACGCAAAGCCCACCTTCGCCGCCCGCTGGGCATAGATATCCAGCAGTTCGGCCGCCACGTCGCGCACCCGTTCCGCCGCTTTCTGCCGGGCGCGCGACCAGACGTCGCCACCGAGCTTGTGCAGGGGGGCGTTTTCCTGGGCGCCGCCGGAATAGCGGCTTATCAGGTGCAGCGAGGAAACCGGCACATACAGCTTATCGTGGCCGGCGTAGGTCAGGATCAGGTATTCGGCCTTGATGCCGCCGGCTTCCAGGGTGGTCATGCCGCCGTAACGGCCGACGCCATGCTCCAGATGCACCACCGGCTGGCCCGGATGCAGCTCCGCCAGGTTGCGGATCAGGGTATCGGCGTTGATGGTGCGGCGATTGTCCTGACGCCGCCTGCTGACCCGTTCACCCAGCAGATCCCCTTCGCAAATCAGGGCGCGGCCGCGGAAATGATCGATAAAACCGCGCTCGCTGGCGCCGATGATCAGATAGTTGCCGGGGCCTTGGGCGTCATCGAGCCGGGCGATTAATTTGGGGTTGATCTTGATGCGCGCCAGCAGTTCCTGCAGCGTTTCGCGCCGTCCCTCGCTTTCCACCGAAAAAATCACGCAGCCGTCGAACTGCTCGCAGAACCGACGTAATTTGTCCATCGGCGCTTTGTTTTGCGCGTCTACCGCCAGGTCCGGCAGCGGCTGGTATTCCATATTGATATTGGCGGCTTTGGCGTCCAGACGCTCGCCTGTCAACTGCACCCGCGGCCAGTGCTTCAACTCGCTGAACAGTCCCTCGACCCGAAGCCAGAGCGTTTCAGGCGCCACCAGCGGGCGCATCGGATCCACCCGGCGGTTTTCATAACGCGCCACGGCATCCGCCCAGAAACGCCCGGCCCCGGCCTCCAGGTCGCCGGTATTGACCAGCAGGGTGTTGGCGGGCAAATAGCTGAACAAGGCCGGCAGCGGTTCGCTGAAAAACAGCGGTTGCCAATATTCGATGCCCGGCGGCAAGGTGCCCTTGCTCACCTGCTGGTAGATATGCTCCGCATCGCGCCTGACCTCGAACTGCTCGCGCCATTGGCTGCGGAACAGTTCAATGGCGGTTTTATCGGTGGGAAACTCATGGGCCGGCAGCAGGTTTATCAGATCCACTTCATGCAGGGTGCGCTGGCTGTCGACATCAAAAATGCGCAGGCTGTCGATTTCATCATCGAAAAAATCGATCCGGTACGGTTCTTCGCTCCCCATGGGATAGAGATCGAGCAGGGCGCCGCGCGTGGCGAACTCGCCGTGCTCCATGACCTGATCGACGCTGCGGTAGCCGGCCTGCTCCAGCTGCGCGCGCAGCCTGTCCCTGGAGAGGCGTTGGCCCTTTTTCATCACCAGCGCGTGGCCGTGCAGGAATGAATGCGGGCATATCCGTTGCATCAGAGTGTTGATTGGCAGGATAATTACCCCGCGCTCCATGGCCGGGAGTTGATACAACGTCGACAAACGATCGGATATGATTTCCTGGTGCGGCGAAAAATTGTCGTAGGGCAGAGTTTCCCAGTCGGGCAGGGTAATCACCGGATGGCGGGTAAACTGCCGGATTTCGTCATGCAATCGCAGGGCGTTTTGCATATCCGGCGCCACCAGCATTACCGGGCCGGGGTAGCGATCGACAATGGCTGCGCATTCGACGGCGCAGGCGGCGCCGGTGAGTTGACCCAATAAACGTTGTTCACCGGGTTTAGTGGGTAAGGTATAACGATATTGTTCGGACATAAACTGTGGTCAGATCTCTTTTCTTGCGCCGGGCCAATGCGATATGGACTGTGGCGAAACGGGCATGCATTAAGCATGATGGCTTATGTTAGGCCGCCTAACAACAATAAAAGCCGGCGGTAGCGGCGGTTAGTGGTTCCATAATAAGGTACGACCCTTTATTATCCTTGATCACTTTGCTTTGGCAACCGGCATCCAAACGGAATTCAATGTATCAACCTGTCGCATTATATATTGGCCTGCGTTACATGCGCGGGCGGGCATCAGACCGCTTTGGGCGATTTGTCTCCTGGTTATCCACCATCGGCATTACACTTGGCGTCATGGCGCTGGTCACCGTGCTGTCGGTGATGAACGGCTTCGAGCGCGAGCTGGAAGGCAACATTCTTGGCGTCATGCCCCAGGCGTTAATCACCACCCCCGGCGGGTCGCTTGATCCTAAACGCATTCCGCCCTCGGCGCTAGAAGGACTTAAGGGCGTCAGCCGTATTGTGCCGCTGACCACCGGCGACGTGGTGCTGCAAAGCGCGCGCAGCGTCGCCGTCGGGGTCATGCTCGGCGTCAATCCACAGGATCCCGAACCGCTGGCCCGTTACCTGATCAACCTGCGTATGGATGCGCTCCAGCCCGGAAGCTATAAGGTTATCCTCGGCGAGCAGCTGGCGGGGCAATTGGGCGTTAAACGCGGCGATCGGCTGCGGTTAATGGTGCCCGGCGCCAGCCAGTTTACCCCGATGGGCCGCATCCCCAGCCAGCGCCTGTTCACGGTGGCCGGCACCTTTGCCGCCAATAGCGAGGTGGACCAATACCAGCTGTTGACCAACCAGCAGGACGCCTCGCGCCTGATGCGCTACCCGGCCGGTGATATCACCGGCTGGCGCCTGTGGCTGCAAAAGCCACTGGACGTCGATGCGGTCAGCCGCCAGCGGCTTCCCGAGGGCACCCAATGGAAAGACTGGCGCGAGCGCAAAGGCGAACTGTTCCAGGCGGTGCGCATGGAGAAGAACATGATGGGCCTGCTGTTGAGCCTGATCGTGGCGGTGGCGGCGTTTAATATTATCACCTCCCTGGGCCTGCTGGTGATGGAAAAACAGGGGGAAGTGGCGATTTTACAGACCCTTGGCCTGACCCGGCGCCAGGTGATGCTGGTGTTTATGGTGCAGGGCGCCGGCGCGGGCATTGTCGGCGCGTTGCTCGGCACCGGTCTGGGCGTGCTGCTGGCCAGCCAGCTGAATAATTTAATGCCGGTCATCGGCGCCTTCCTGGACGGCGCCGAGCTACCGGTTGATATCGATGTCCTGCAGGTCGCCACCATCGCCGCGCTGGCGATGGTGGTGGCGTTACTTTCCACGCTGTACCCTTCCTGGCGCGCGGCCGCCGTACATCCCGCTGAGGCTTTACGTTATGAATAATGCTCCTTTGTTGCAGTGTAACAATCTGAGTAAGCGTTACCAGGAAGGCAAGCTGTTTACCGACGTGCTGCGCGATGTGACCTTTTCGATGCTGCCGGGGGAAATGATGGCGATTGTCGGCAGCTCGGGGTCGGGTAAAAGCACCCTGCTGCATTTGCTCGGCGGCCTGGACGAACCAACCTCCGGCGAAGTGATTTTTGAAGGCCATCAGCTCACCGCGTTATCCTCACAGGAGCGCGCGGAGATCCGCAACCGCCGGCTGGGGTTTATCTATCAGTTCCATCATTTGCTGCCGGATTTTACCGCATTGGAAAATGTCGCCATGCCGCTGCTTATCGGCGGCACCGCGCCGCAACAAGCCAAGGCCACCGCGCGGGAAATGCTGGCGTCGGTCGGGCTGGAAAAACGCGGCCACCACCGTCCCTCTGAACTGTCCGGCGGCGAGCGGCAGCGGGTGGCGATAGCGCGCGCCCTGGTCAACCATCCGGCGCTGGTGCTTGCCGACGAGCCGACCGGCAACCTGGATCAGCGTACCGCCGACAGTATTTTTGAACTGCTGGGCGAATTGAATATGCGCCAGGGCACCGCGTTTCTGGTCGTCACCCACGATCTTCACCTGGCGCGGCGCCTGAACCGCCAGTTGGAAATGCGCGACGGCCAGCTGCGGCGCGACGGCGACCTGCTGGGGGCGCAGGGATGAGGGGATTTCCGCTTTCGTTGCAAATTGCGCTGCGTTTCAGCCGCGGCCGGCGCCGCGGCGGCATGGTATCGCTGATTTCCATTATTTCCACCGTCGGCATCGCGCTGGGCGTGGCGGTTTTGATTATCGGCCTGAGCGCCATGAACGGCTTCGAGCGTGAACTGAATAACCGGATTCTAGCGGTGGTGCCGCACGGCGAAATCGAACCGGTCAATCCCCCGTTTAACGACTGGCCGGCCATACTGGCCCGGATCGAAAAAGTGCCCGGCGTTGCGGCGGCGGCGCCCTACATTAATTTTACCGGCCTGGTGGAGCGTGGCGTCAAGCTTAAAGCCATCCAGATCAAAGGCGTCGACCCGCAGCAGGAGTCCCGCCTGAGCGCGCTGCCGCGTTATGTCCAGGGTAACGCCTGGCAGGCGTTCAGCGCGGGCAAGCAGCAGATCATTATTGGCCAGGGCGTCGCGCAATCGCTGGATGTTAAACCGGGCGACTGGCTGACCGTGATGATCCCCAACAGCGATCCGCAGATGAAACTGCTGGAGCCCAAGCGCATCCGTTTGCAGGTGAGCGGCATTCTGGCCCTGAGCGGCCAGCTGGATCACAGTTTCGCCATGGTGCCGCTGGCGGATGCCCAGCAGTATCTGGATAAAGGCCAGGACGTCAGCGGCATCGCCATCAAGGTGAATAATCCGTTTGTCGCCAATAAGCTGGTGCGGGACGCGGGCGAGGTGACGCAAACCTACGTATATATCCGCAGCTGGATGGGCACCTACGGCTATATGTACCGGGATATTCAGATGATCCGCGCCATCATGTACCTGGCCATGGTGCTGGTGATTGGCGTGGCGTGCTTTAATATTGTTTCCACGCTGGTGATGGCGGTTAAGGATAAAAGCACCGATATTGCAATATTGCGCACCCTGGGCGCCAAAGACCGCCTGACCCGTGCTATTTTTATCTGGTATGGCCTGCTCGCCGGCCTTACCGGCAGTTTGAGCGGCGTGGTGGCCGGCGTAGTGGTGGCGCTTAACCTGACCGACCTCATTAAAGGGATCGAACGATTGCTGGGTCATAATTTATTATCCGGTGATATTTATTATATCGATTTCCTGCCAACCGAACTGCACTGGCTGGACGTGGCGATCGTGCTGGGCACGGCGCTGCTGCTAAGCCTGCTGGCCAGCTGGTACCCGGCCCGACGGGCCAGCCGTATCGATCCGGCAAGAGTGCTCAGCGGTTTATAAGCGCCTTGCGGCCAATCCGTGCCATGCATTAAGGAATCAGCAGCATGCGTATACACCGCCGGTTAATCCGGTTTCGTAAAAGTAAACGGCTCAGGCAGCAGCGATTGCGCTCACGTATTTTTCACCGTGACACCATGGCGGTAACCAAGATGAAAAAACCTTTTGTAGTGGTGCTTACCGGCGCCGGGATTTCGGCTGAATCGGGCATTCGCACTTTCCGCGCCGCCGATGGCCTGTGGGAAGAACATCGCGTCGAGGATGTCGCCACCCCTGAAGGCTTCCAGCGCGACCCGCGGCTGGTGCAGGCGTTTTATAACGCGCGCCGCCGCCAGTTGCAGCAGCCGGAAATCAAACCCAACGCCGCCCACCTGGCGCTGGCGGAGCTGGAACAGATGCTGGGAGATAATTTTCTGCTGGTGACGCAGAATATCGATAACCTGCACGAACGGGCCGGCAGCCGGCGCGTTATCCATATGCATGGCGAGCTGCTCAAGGTGCGCTGCGTCAACAGCGGGCAGATTATCGAGTGGACCGGCGATATTACCGAAACCGACCTGTGTCATTGCTGCCAGTTTCCGGCGGCGCTGCGTCCGCACGTGGTCTGGTTTGGCGAGATGCCGCTGGGTATGGACGCGATTTATGACGCCATCGGCAAAGCGGATTATTTCCTGGCTATCGGCACCTCCGGCCATGTCTATCCGGCGGCGGGTTTTGTCCATGAGGCGCGGCTGAGCGGCGCCAGAACGGTGGAGCTCAACCTTGAGCCAAGCCAGGTGGAAAGCCAGTTCGAGGAGCGTATCTATGGCCCGGCGAGCGAATGTGTGCCGGCGTATGTAGAGCGGTTTATCGCGGGATTTGTCGAACAGCGGGGATAAAGCGGCGGCGCTGGTTAGGCTGGTTACGCTGGCGCGGTGGCTAGGTTTGGCGTTGGGTGGAAATTTTGCTTGCCGCGGGTGGTGGGGTGATCTGGGCGTTGGGTGGGAATTTCGCTTGCCGCGGGCGGTGGGGTTATCTGGGCGTTGGGTGGGAATTTCGCTTGCCGTGGGCGGTGGGGTGATCTGGGCGTTTTGCGAAATTTTCGCTTGCCAAGCGTTGCGCGTTTTTATGCCGCATCGTGCGGGCAATCGACCCAGGGCCGGCAGTCGCCCCGGCCCTGGGGACCCGTGCTACCGGCAGACCGCCCGCCGCTGCGCGGTTCCCTCCTCGGCTTTTCCCACCGTTCGCGCCGCTCAGGACGCGCTCCCGGCGCGACCTTCTCTCTCGCCGCATCCCTGCGGCTCGCGCCGGTGGGACAAGCCTCGTCGGCAGGCTTAATGCCGACACAAGGTCAAAATCCGACCCAAAAGACAAAATCCGACCCAAAAGACAAAATCCGGCCCAAAAGACAAAATCTGACTCAAAAGACAAAATCTGACCTAAAAGACAAAATCTGACCTAAAAGTCGAATTCTATCTCAAAGGCTAAAATCTGACCAAAGTATAAAATCAGCGTGAAGCGCAAAATCTGACCAAAGTATAAAATCAGCCTGAAGCTCTTAATTTTACCAGGATATAAATTCACCCTGAAGATTAAAATCTACCCGGGAGCCAAAATCCAGAGCGGGAGAGAGCGGCTTAAGCTCGACTGACCATCAAAAGCCCGTCAGGGATAGCTCCGCTTTTACATTGTGAATTGTTATGCGCGACTAAACGTTGGCGGCCAGAGGCGTTGTTGTCAGGGCCGGTAAAATCGGCATTGAATATCGTAGTATGCTGGCATGGCGATGTATCAGTCTGTCACCTTGGCTTCTTTTCAGGCAAACGTTATCCACGGTCAGTTAACTGCGATGAACATGAACGTCCTGCCGGCCACCGCGCCCATCTGTAAATTATTGGACATTCGCCACGTTATGTTTCCCCGCCCTGAGGTCTTGCAGCGGCATAAGCCGGTAGAGACAATCTTCACATTACCTTAACAAGGTGTGAATATTTTATATATTAAAATCAATAAGTAATAAATTATTTATTAGTTATCTAAGATAAAATGTTGGATATTAATTAATTTTATGTTACATAAATTTATGATTGGCTGCGTTTATTTGTACTTCTTGTTAACATAAATTCAGGAGATAAAAATGAAAAAGGCTGTTTTTGGCGTGTTGCTGGCGCTCGCGCTGTCGGCTTGCTCAGGTGGAATGACGGGCGGGGAAGATAAATTCAGTACGTCTTATGTTGAGTCTCATATTATCAGGGGCAAAACGACGCAAAGTGAAGTGCAAAGCTTGTATGGTGTGCCAGATTCCAATTCTAGATCGGCCGGCAACGCCACTACCTGGCGATACCAAAAAAATGGAAATTTATCGACAGTGTCTAGTTTGACCAACTATATCCCAGGAACCAGCGCAATCTCCAGTGCCTTGGGGATGGCGGGAACCGCAAGCTCAGCATCCTCCGCGGCGACTAAAGCCTCCGGCAAAATGACCGGCGACACTGAAGTGCATGGCAGCTATCTATATATTACTTTTACCAATAATGTCGTGGACTACTGGAGCCTTGATTAATTGCGGTTGTTAAAAGCCGTGACGGCGGGGCAAACACCCTGCCGCAATCATGATGTCGTTCACTAAAATATTCCGCATCCTGGCCTGCCGTTAATTCCAGCGAACAGGCACACCTTTTTGCCCACCCCGCCACCCGACATGAACGATTCAGCCAGTCCCTCCACCGCAGCGCGCTATCTTCTAAGCCGCAACAATATTTAAAAATAAAGATATCAACATCATGAACAACCTTGATTGGCCAAATCGCGGCATGGCAAAAATACCTGTCTTGCTCTTGCTCTTGCTCTTGACCTTGACCTTGATTTTTGGCCCGGCATCAAGCGCGCTGACGGCACGGTGGACGACCGGACGAGCCGCAAGGAGGCGGCGAGAGCACGGATCGCGCCGGGAGCGCGTACCGTGCGGTCCATAGGTCGGCGGCCGGGACGGAAGGCACCGCACAGCGGCGCGCGATCTGCCGGAAGCCCGGGATTCGAAAGGGCCGGGGCGACTGCCGGTCCTTTGTCGATTGCCCACACGGGGCAACATAAAATCTCCCGCCTGAAAGGCAAGCGAAACATCCCCCAGCCGACATACACCCCCCGCCGGCGGCAAACAAAACCGCCAAACCCTGCCTATGGGCGCTACACCCCCCGCCGGCGGCAAACAAAACCGCCTCATCTGCCAATGGGCAATACGCCTCCCCGCCACATCCTTTTCCGCCCAGGGAACAAAATAACGCTTCAGGTCAAACCCGGCCGGTTTAGGTACTTCCGGCAAAAGGAATACGCTATGCTTAGGCAATCACGCTTTTTTACAGGTCAAAACCATGAAAACTGACCTGACACAATATTTGAAAAATCATCGCTACCCATAATAGGTACCAGTGATGCGACAGGCGGAAAAAATGGATAAATTACTCGATCGTTTTCTACATTACGTTTCCTTTGATACCCAATCCAAACCGGGGGTTAAACAAGTACCCAGCACCGAAGGGCAATGGAAACTGGCTCATGCGCTGCAGGAAGAGCTTTCCGCCCTGGGATTCGAGCAGATTACATTAAGCGATCATGGCTGCCTGATGGCGACCTTGCCCTCCAATGTCGCCTGGCCGGTGCCGGTTATCGGCTTTATTTCCCATATGGATACCGCCCCGGATTTTACCGGCAAACATGTCAATCCGCAGATCGTCGAAAATTATCGCGGCGGGGATATTGCCCTTGGCAATGGCGATGAAATTCTCTCGCCGGTGATGTTTCCCGTTTTGCATCAGCTGCTGGGCCATACCCTGATAACCACCGACGGCAAAACGTTGCTCGGCGCCGACGATAAGGCGGGCATTGCGGAAATCATTACCGCCATGGTGCGCATCAAGGCGAAACAGATTCGCCATGGCGATATACGGATTGCCTTTACCCCCGATGAGGAAGTCGGCAAGGGGGCGCAGTTTTTTGATGTCGAGCGCTTTGGCGCGCAATGGGCTTATACCATGGACGGCGGCGGCATCGGCGAGCTGGAATCTGAAAATTTCAACGCCGCGTCGGTGCTGGTGAAAATTATCGGTAATAACGTGCATCCCGGCACCGCTAAAGGCGTCATGGTAAATGCCTTAACGCTGGCCACGCGTTTTCACCAGCGCATGCCCGCCGATGAAACCCCCGAGACCACCGAAGGCTACCAAGGCTTTTATCATCTGAACAGCATGAAAGGCAGCGTCGACCGGGCGGAGATGCACTATATCGTGCGTGATTTCGACCGCCAGCGCTTTGAAGCCCGCAAGCAGTTTATGATTACCACCGCTGAAGCGCTGGGAAAAGGCCTGCACCCGGATTGTTATATCGAACTGACCATTGATGACGCATATTATAATATGCATGAACAGGTAGCCCAGCATCCGCATATCATCGAGCTGGCGCAACAGGCGCTGCGCGATTGCGGACTGGAACCCATTATGAAACCCATCCGCGGCGGTACCGACGGCGCCCAGCTGTCGTTTCGCGGCCTGCCGTGCCCGAATTTATTTACCGGCGGGTATAACTACCATGGTAAACATGAGTTCGCCTCGCAGGACGGTATGGAAAAAGCGGTGCAGGTGATCATGCGCATCGCTGAATTGAGCGCGCTGCGCGCGAAAGGTATGCCGCATAAGCTGTAAATAACAAGCCCGGTTAATACCGGGCTTGATCGTTCACGCCTCAGTTCTTGAAGTACCAATAGCCGCTATTGATAAGCGCCGTCAGCAGCGCCAGGAACGACGGGTCGTCCAGCGCCGCGCCGAACTGCGCGCCACTGATGGCGTAAGAGCCGGCCAATACGGCTACCGCCTGTTTATGCTGGGTGGTTATCTGCTCACCGTTGACATAACACTCCTCGCCGACTTTTAAAACCCGCAGTCCGCCGAGACGATGCAATTGGTCGCCCTGTTGCAGCAGATCGTAAATTTCACCGGCTTGGTAAGGCGGCTCCGGCGGGGCGATATCCAGCTCATGGCGCGATTGGGAGATAAACTCGCCAAACCAGTGATTAAACCTGTCCGGCTGTTGCACCAGATCCAGCATCATGGCCCGCAGCGCATCTATCTCTTCCGGCAGCACGGTGGAGGGGTCGGCGCGCGGGGCCAGGTCGGGATCGCCATAGCGTTGGCTGCCCAATTCCTGCGCCAGGACGTAATCGGCAAAGCCGCTGACCAGCTCACGGCCGCTGGGGGCGCGAAACCCGACCGAATAGTTAAGCGCATTCTCGAGGGAATATCCTTCGTGCGGATAGCCGGGCGGAATATACAGCATATCGCCCGGCTCCATTTCCTCATCGATAATGGCGTCGAAAGGTTCAACCTGCAGCAGGTCCGGATGCGGGGAATGCTGCTTGAGCGATTTTTTTTCGCCGACCCGCCAATGACGGCGGCCCTGTCCCTGGATAATAAACACGTCATACTGGTCTAGATGCGGGCCGACGCCGCCGCCGGGCACCGCGAAGGAGATCATCAGGTCATCGATGCGCCAATCGGGAAGCTGGCGAAAAGGACGCATCAGCGCGGCGGAAGGTTCGTGCCAATGATCAACGGCCTGGACCAGCAGGGACCAGTTGGTTTCGCTGAGCTTGTCGAAGCTCTCGAATGGTCCGTGGCTGACCTGCCAGCGTCCCTCTTCATGGCTGACCAGGCGGCTGTCGACCTCGGTTTCCATGGCCAGGCCCGCCAGTTCATCCGGCGTCAACGGGTCGATAAAATTTTTGAAGGCGCGTTTGATGATTACCGGCCTTTTTTGCCAATAGCGCTGTAAAAAGTCATTCCAGTCAAGATCGAGTTGATAATCCATAGCCTTTTTCCATCGTAAGGGACCCTGACTGGATTATAACGGAAGCCGGTGGCCGCGGGGGTTAATTTATCCGACATACCGTAACGGAGCGCGATATGCTGGGGAAACTAAGCGCTGGGGGCGGCATAAATCACCGCCGCAGGGCCGCGCGGTTCAGTCGTCGTCCTGATAACCCTGCTGGCGCTTGAAAATCACTTCCACCAGGGCGCCGCCCAGCGTGCTTTCGCCGACGATGATATCCCCCTCGTACTGCTCCAGGATTTCCGCCGCGACCGACAGGCCCAGGCCTTGTCCTGGCCGCAGGGTATCGGCGCGCTGGCCGCGCTTGAAAATAAGGGTGCGCTTGGAGGCGGGAATGCCCGGACCGTCGTCCTCAATGAGCAGGTGCAGCTCTTTTTCGTTGGCGCGCGCGCTGATTTCCACAAACTCCAGGCAATATTTGCAGGCATTATCGAGAATATTGCCCATCACCTCTAAAAAGTCGATTTTCTCGCCGATAAAGGTCAATTCAGGGGAGATATCCAGCGAAATAGACACCCCCTTGCGCTGGTACACCTTATTGAGCGCCGAACACAGGCTGTCTAGCAGCGCGGGTACGGAATGCAGTTCGCGGCTGAGCACGTTATGGTCGGAATGGACGCTGGCGCGGTGCAGGTAATAGCCGATTTGCTGTGAAATACGGCTGATTTGCTCAAGCATGATAGGCTCCACCAGTTCGATATTGGTTTCCCTGCCGGTGCGCAGGGAGCGCAGCGTGGTCTGGAGCACCGCCAGCGGCGTTTTCAGGCTATGGGTAAGGTCCGACAGGGTGGAGCGATATTTCTGGTAACGCTGGCGCTCGTTGTTCAGCAGGATGTTCAGGTTGCGCACCAGGATGCCCAGTTCACGCGGCGGGTTTTCATCCAGCCGGTCACGCTCACCCCCTTCAAGCTCGCGCACCTGCTGCACCAGGTCCTTGATCGGCCGCAGGCTCCAGTGCGCCGCCAGCCACAGCAGCGGCACCACCAGCAGCAGGTTGGCCAGCAGCACATAACTGAACCACTCCCAGACCAGGTCGGTGCGCTGCAACTCGTGGGGAATGGTATCCACCACCACGATGGTCAACGGAGGCAATCGCCCGGTGGCAGGATAACGATTCACCGCCACCGAGTGGGTCAGCGCGTTGCTGTCGCTGCTGTCGAAATCTTTCAGCTTATCCTGGGCGGTGGGATTGTCGCCCAGTACCGCGCTGCTGGTGCGGGTATCGGTATCGAGCTCGAAATAGCCGGTTTTTGCCAGCCACTCGGGCTTGAGCCGGGTCTCCAGTGCCGGCACATAGCGCTGGCGCCACAAAATCTGGCCTTTATCGTCATAGATAAGGACCAGGGCGGCAAAATTAATGTCGATATTGGGCGGGACGGCGATAGTCAGCTTGTTGTCTTTCCATTGCGCCAGGCTGAAAAAAAGATTGCTCTCGCCGCGCAGCAGGCGAAACGACGTTTTGTCGAAGCTGACGCTGTAGCCGATGACCGCCACCATGCCGTAGCACAGGGACAGCGCCAGAACCACGCAGGCGGTAGCCAGCAGGAATCTGACGCGAAGCGAGAAGGGCTTCTTATGCTGATAAGGGAAGTGGGCCATAGAGCTTAATTAACATCAAAACGATAACCCTGGCCACGAACCGTCGTGATCACTTCATACGGATAATCGGCCTGCATTTTTTTTCGTAATCGCCCCATCAGGACATCAATGGTATGACTCTCGCGCAGCTCCGCGTCGGGATAAAGCTGCAGCATCAGGGAATCCTTGCTGACGACCTTGCCGGCGTTGCGAATAAGCGTCTCTATGATGGTGTATTCAAACGCCGTCAGTTTGATGTGCTCATTATTGATCATCAGTTCGCGCCGGGACAGGTCAATCTGGAACGGCGGCAGGGTAATTACCTGCGACGCCAGCCCGCTGTTGCGGCGCATCAGGGCCTGCATGCGCGCCACCACTTCCTCCAGATGGAAGGGCTTGGTCACATAGTCGTCCGCGCCGGCCTCCAGCACGGTGACTTTGTCCTGCCAGCCCTCGCGCGCGGTGAGCACCAGAATAGGGATTTTTACCTGATGGGTGCGCCAGCGGCGTATCAGGCTCAAGCCGTCCTCATCGGGCAGGCCGAGGTCGACAATCGCGATATCAGGTGGGTGTTCATGCAAAAAGTAATCCGCCTCTCTGGCATCGGCGGCGGCATCGACCTGATGACCCATTTCACGCATCTGTACCGTCAGGTGATGACGAAGAAGAGAATTGTCTTCTATAACCAGAACTCGCATCGCAACTCCTAAGTTAAAGCACCAGTAACGAGCCTGAATCACCCGTCTCTGCCAATCTGTAAAAACAATCCCCTGGGCTGATGGACGTCTTTTGGGAGAGTATCCCAGAGGATGGCTAAACTTATCTTCAACAGAGCTTTAACCGCCGCGTTCGATGCGGGCATCTTGCACGCCGGGCATTATTTCAGTTCGTTGACCATGGTTACGGCCCGACCGATATAATTAGCCGGAGTCAGGGTCTTAAGCCGGGTTTTTTCGTCTTCCGGCAGCGGCAGGCTATCGATAAAGTCCTTGATGCCGGCGGCGTCGACGCGTTTGCCGCGGGTTAATTCCTTAAGCTTTTCGTAGGGTTTTTCTATGCCGTAGCGGCGCATCACCGTTTGAATCGGCTCCGCGAGCACTTCCCAGTTCTGGTCCAGCTCCGCCAGTAAACGGTCGGCGTTGACTTCCAGCTTTCCGACGCCCTTTAGCGTTGACTGATACGCGATAAGGGCATAACCGATGCCGACGCCCAGATTGCGCAGCACGGTGGAGTCGGTCAGGTCGCGCTGCCAGCGGGAGACCGGCAGTTTGGCTGCCAGATGCCCCATGATGGCGTTAGCCATGCCCAGGTTGCCTTCCGAATTTTCAAAATCGATCGGGTTGACTTTATGCGGCATGGTGGAGGAGCCGATCTCACCGGCCACGGTGCGTTGTTTAAAATGGTTCAGGGCGATATAACCCCAGATATCGCGGTTGAAATCGATAAGGATGGTATTAAACCGCGCCACGCAGTCAAACAGTTCGGCGATGTAGTCGTGGGGTTCTATCTGGGTGGTGTAGGGGTTCCAGCCTATGCCGAGAGAGGTGACGAACTCCTCGCTGAACCGGTGCCAGTCCACCTGCGGGTAGGCGACGATATGCGCGTTGTAATTGCCCACCGCGCCATTGATTTTACCGAGGATCTCCACCTGCGAGAGCTGCCGGTACTGGCGGTCCATCCGGTAAGCCACGTTAGCCATTTCCTTGCCGACCGTGGACGGGGTGGCGGGTTGCCCGTGAGTGCGGGATAACAGGGGAATATCCCGGTACAGCCGCGCCAGCGCCTTGATGCCGTCGATGATTTTACGCCAGTAGGGCAGGATCACGTCCTGGCGGGCGGTTTGCAGCATCAGGGCATGGGACAGGTTGTTGATGTCTTCCGACGTGCAGGCGAAATGGATAAATTCGCTTACCGCGTGCAGGGCCGGCACCGCGGCCACCCGCTCCTTGAGAAAATACTCCACCGCCTTCACGTCATGATTGGTGGTGCGTTCGATGGTTTTGATGCGCGCGGCATCCTGCTCGCTGAAGTTGGCCGCTAATTCATCAAGGTAAGCGTTTGCTTGCGCGTCAAATGGCGGAACTTCCCTGATATCGGCGCACGCGGCCAGTTTTTGCAGCCAGCGCACTTCCACCCGCACGCGGTATTTCAGCAAGCCATATTCACTGAAAATGGCGCGCAAGGCGCTGACTTTGTCGCCGTAGCGGCCGTCAATGGGGGAAACGGCGGTCAGTGAGGATAATTCCATCGATTGCGACTCCTGGGATAAGTTTTCAACATTGTGCAAGAATTTGCCGGGCCTGTTTGAACAGGCGATTGCGGCCGAACATCAATTGCAGACGGCCGCCGCCCACCTGCTGCCACAGCACCGCGGAACGGATGCCGGCCAGCAGCGTGGCGCGTACCTTGGCCTGCACCTGCAGGTTCTGCAGCATGGCCGGGGTACCGGTCACCTGTATGCGCGGACCCAGCGGGCTGATGACGTCGACGTAAATCGACGCCATGGCGCTTATCAGGGTCTCCGACATTAATTCAAAATGAGACAGCTGGCGTTCAAGCTGGCCGATACGCTTCGCCAGTTCGTCCAGGGCGTTTTTATTGGCATGCAGTTTACGCTCCAGCACCATCAGACTCAGGGTATAGCGCGTGATATCCGCCGCCACGCCTTCACGCGAGGCGTTAAGCATACCGGTCATCGCTTCCAGGCCGGGTTTGAGATTCACCGGCCGATCGCCGTACACCTTAAGCGTCGTGGACGGATTGAGATCAAGCACGCTGCGCAACGAGACGTCGAGGGCGTCGTCGTCGCAGACGCCCTTATGGGCTAATTGCCGGACCAATAACGCGCTTTGGCAGATCCCGGCCAATGCCAGCGTAATATCATAATAATTCTTAGCCAAAGTTACTCCTGTACACTTCCCTGATGATGCGATGGCGGTTAAGCACGCAAGAACGGCGTGCCAACGCCTGCCGGACTTACCCTGCGATAAGGGATGCTCAGGCCATTGCCGTCGATTTTGCCACAAAACGCGGGTTAAACCCAGATCAGGTTTAACCCCGCACCGGCAGACGGGCTTCTATAACGCCGCCGCCCAGGCACAGCTCGTCACGATAAAAAACCGCCGACTGCCCGGGGGTCACCGCCGCCACCGGCGCGTCGAACAGCACCCTGATCTGCCCGTCCGCCAGCGGTTCGACCAGGCAGGGCACGTCCTGCTGGCGGTAGCGGGTTTTCACCACGCAGCGCAGGGGACCGGCCAGGGGCAGCCGGTCAACCCAGTTCAACTGCCCGGCAACCAGGCCCACCGACATCAGGCGCGGATGCTCATGGCCCTGGGCGACCACCAGGACGTTATCGTCCATCAGCTTGTCCACCACATACCACGGCTCATCGTTGCCTTCTTTGGTGCCGCCGATGCCCAGCCCTTTACGCTGGCCAAGGGTGTGGTACATCAGGCCCTGGTGATCGCCGACCCGCTGTCCGTCCACGGTAAGGATCGGCCCGGGCTGGGCCGGCAGGTAGCGGCCGAGAAATTCACGGAACCGGCGCTCGCCGATAAAACAGATGCCGGTGGAGTCCTTTTTGGCGGCGGTCACCAGCCCAAGCTCCGCGGCGATGCGCCGCACTTCGGGCTTGGCCAGTTCGCCCACCGGGAACAGGCACTGCGCCAACTGGCCATGGCCGAGGGTATATAAAAAATAACTCTGGTCTTTATTATCGTCGAGACCGCGCAGCAACTGGCTTTTGCCCGCCACGTCGCGGCGGCGCACATAGTGGCCGGTGGCGATAAAATCGGCGCCCAGGTCTTCGGCGGCAAATTCAAGAAAGGCCTTGAACTTGATCTCCTTATTGCACAGCACATCGGGGTTGGGCGTGCGCCCGGCCTTATATTCGGCCAGGAACAGTTCAAATACGTTGTCCCAGTATTCCGCGGCGAAATTCACCGTGTGCAAGGGGATGGACAATTTATCGCAGACCGCCTGCGCGTCGGCCAGATCGCTTGCCGCGGTGCAGTACTCCTCATTGTCGTCCTCCTCCCAGTTTTTCATAAACAGCCCCTCGACCTGATAACCCTGCTGCTGCAGCAGATAGGCGGAAACGGAGGAATCAACACCGCCGGACATACCGACAATGACTTTACGCTGGCTGTTTTCTGACATGGGATTCTCACAAACGGGCTAGAGCGCCTTTATAATACATCGCGCGCTGATGATACGAGGGGGCGGATTTTACCACGCCAGGCACCCCGCGCGCCACCGCGCCGGGGTGACGGAAAGAGCGTTAGAGCGCAAAGGGCCATTGAAACGCGGCCAGCATCTCCAGCGGATAACGAGTATTCGCTTGATAGCAAAGGATACTTTGCGCCACCAGCGGCGAGCGCAGCTGATCCGAGGCCAGGATCTCCTCCGCCGGCAGCCACAGGCAACGATCGATGTCGTCGTCCCGTGGAATAACGGTAACGCGTTCCGGCAAATCAATGGCGAATAAAAAGCGCAGGAACGGCGTTTTATCGGGCGCTATCCACTGATGGATACGCAGCAGCGCCTGGGGCTGGGCGTGAATGCCCGCTTCCTCGTAAAGCTCGCGCCGCGCGGCCTGGATGATGGTTTCGTCCGCCTCCAGATGGCCCGCCGGCTGGTTCCAGCGTGGATTGCCGTGAATGGTTTCCTCGACAATCAGGAAATGGTTTTCCGCCTGGACAACACAGGCAACGGTGACATGCGGCTTGAACATGCGCGCTCCTTAACGCTTGCGGATTGCGGGATGCCTTGATCCGGCATCCGTGAAATAGCGATGGTTACAACTGAACCTCGCGCCATTCGCCCGGCGCCAGATCCATCAGGGTTTGATCCGCCATTTGATAACGGATAAGACGCAGGGTAGGGTGGCCGATATGGGCGGTCATGCGCCGGACCTGACGGTTCCGGCCTTCATATAAGGTCACTTTAAGCCAGCAGGTCGGGATGGCTTTACGTTCCCGGATGGGCGGCGTGCGCGCCCATAGCCAGGCCGGTTCCTTCACGCGCTGCGCGCCGGCGGGCAGGGTGGGACCGTCGCTTAGGGTGACGCCGGTACGCAGCAGTTTCAGCGCGGCGTCTGCCGGTTCGCCTTCCACCTGCACATAATAAATCTTAGCCGTTTTTTCCGCCGGCTGTGTTAAACGCGTCTTTAATTTGGCGTCATTGGTCAGGATCATCAATCCCTCGCTATCGCGATCCAGTCGCCCCGCGGCGTAGATATCCGGCACCGGAATAAAGTGTTTCAGGGTCAGGCGGCCGGCGTCATCGGTAAACTGCGGCAGGACATCATAAGGCTTGTTGAAGAGAATAACGCGCCTCGGCCCCCGCATCGGGGCGGGAGGGCGGCGCGGACTGAATCGGGAAAGACTGTTATTTTTAATAGGAGGTTCGCCATAGATACGCGGTGGAGGTTATAGGCGACATTATACTGCAAAACGGCCCGGATGAGGTTAGCTTTGGCGCTGCTAACGAATATCAATTTTATGCAGGCCTTCTATGGCCAGCAGATGGCTATAAATTCCCGCGGGTTTATAGCGGGCGTGCATCATCACTTCCAGCGTCATTTTACAGTCTTTATTTTCATCATCGTTACGGACCACCGACGAACGTATTACGCGGACATGCAGTTTCCGTAACGCCTGCATCACCAAATCGATGCTGGCGGGCGCCAGCGACAACATTAACATATAACGCTGGCCGATCAGCCGGTTGCTTAATTGCCGCACGCCTTCGAGCACCACAAGCGTCATCAGGGTGCCGAAAATGCCGATGGCGTACATGCCGCTGCCGACAATCAGCCCGAGGGCGGCGGTGACCCACAGCCCGGCCGCGGTGGTCAGGCCGCGAACGATTTGTTTATTTAGCATAATGGTGCCCGCGCCGAGAAACCCGATGCCGCTGACCACCTGGGCTGAGATCCGGCTGGGGTCGAGGGCAATATTATGGCCGTTGGCCAACAGGTCGGCAAAACCGTATTTCGAGACAATCATAAACATTGCGCTGCCGATGCAAACCAGAATATGAGTGCGTAAACCGGCTTCCTTGGCCCGCAGCTGACGCTCCACCCCAATCAGCGCGCCCAGCCCGCCGGCCAGGGCAATGCGCAGCAATAATTCGGTATCCATGATGACTCCTTGACCAAGTGCGTTAAATGCCAGGCGTTTTTTGTCGCGCTACAGGCTAAGTATCGGATTTATCATAGGGTTCTTCAATCAATAAATATGTTGAAATTTGTTACCGGGATGGTTTATTTGATTATCGCAATAGTTAAACCAACTGTTAGCTGATGTGTCGTAATAAGGTAAGTTTTTGTCATTAACCGATGACATCGAATAAAATATTCTTGGCAATATTGGGCATGGCTTAAAATATGATAAATTTCAATAGAAAAAATAGGGCAAGCTTGGGAATATGCACTTTAATAAATTAATTAAATATATTAACGGCTTTAATATATGGCCGTCGTCAAATTATGTTACATTGCCCACATATCTGTGGATGTCATCCAGGCCTATTCTTATTGAACGTTATGCCGTTCTGGTGTAATGGAGTTATTAACATGACTCGTTGTTAGGATCGCGCCCGCAATATTATCAGGCGCGAAAAATTGATGATCTCGTTTCACTGAGGATCGTATCATGAAAATAATACCCTACATCTTTACAGCAATAATCGCCGGCCTATCATTTTCAAGCCAGGCGACGCAGGAAATCAGCCAGGAACAGGCGGCGGGCCACCAACGCATCGGCACGGTATCAGTGTCGGGTCTTGAGGGTTCAACGGACGATGCCACCCACGCGCTGCGGCAAAAGGCACGGCAAGAAAACGCGCCCTACTACCGTATTATCGGCGTTGACAACCCGGGGGATTCCAGCGCGTGGTCCGGGGACGCCGAGCTTTATCGTTAATAACAGCTAATGACGGGCTCCCGCCGGCGCGGGAGCCCGCACCGGCGGCCCGGCCAGGCCGGTCACAGCATGCGCTCACCCGAGATTACCCGGCCGGCGTTGCCGCCAACCCGGGGTAATGATTATGCCTGCGGGCTTTCCCGTGGGGGCGTCGAATTCTCCCGTGATCCCGGTTCCAGCACCTGTATCTGGGGGAATTCCCGCTCGGTGAATAAAATGTTTTGCGTGGGTATCGCCAGTTTGATTTCCATATTTTCCAGCTCTTCCATCAGGCGAATATTGATTTCCTGCTGAATATCCATGTATTTATTATAATCGGCGCTGGCGACGATATGCACCACTTCATAAGTCAGGCGGAAATTATCAAATGACAGGAAATGCGCCCGGTCAAAGCGGGTTTCCTCTATTTCGTCAATGATGCGTTTGATAGTCGGTCCCACAAGGCGCAGCTTTTCCGGCGGCGTTGAATACGCCAGTCCGAAGGTAAACACGATGCGCCGGGTCTGCATGCGTTTATAGTTATGGATGGTCTGCTGCAGCAGTATGGCGTTGGCGCAGACAATCTGCTCGCCGCTCAGGCTGCGTATGCGGGTGGTTTTCAGGCCGATATGCTCAATGGTGCCGGCGATATCGTTGAATACCACGAAGTCGCCGATAACAAAGGGCTTGTCAAAACCAATGGCCAGCGAGGCGAACACATCGCTCAGCACGGTCTGGATCGCCAGCGCGATGGCGATGCCGCCGACGCCGAGGCTGGCCACCAGCGCGGTGATGTTGACCCCCACGTTGCCGAGGATGGACAGCAGCATCAGCGCCCATATCAACAGGCGGATCATCACGCCCAGGATAACCATGGTCACGGTATTGCGCACCGCGCCGGGCTGGTTAACCACCTTTTGCGACCAGACATGGGCGGCGCTGTCCAGCCACAGGGCAATCTGGATGGCGAACACCAGGAACCAGCCGTGCGCCAGGGCGCTGTGCCAGGTGCCGGGCAGCTCGATAAAACGCATGCTGATAAGGAAGGCGGTGAACAGGATCAGCACCCGCTTGGTATTGTCCAGCATCTCAACCGCAATCTGGTACATGGCGCTGTGCCGCCCGGTGCTCCACTGCTTCACCCGGTGGCCCACCAGTTGGATCGCGCGCGAGATAACCCAGTGGATGACCAGGGTGGCGGCGATAATAATGGCGATGTTCAGCCAAAAATCGCCGGAGGTGATAAGGCGGAAAAAATTCAGGTTCCTCAACATCTCCATACGGTTTCTCCCAAGCAGACAAGTAAAAAAAAAAATTAATTATAAAAATTATAATGATTACAAAGTGGCACATAATCGGCGAGGCGGCAAATGAAGGCCGCCATCGTCAGCCGTATAGACCTTGGTGACGTTTTTTGCGCTGCTGATAATCGTCATCGGCGCGCAGCCGATCCCAATAATGTTTAAAGACCGCGGCGGCATCCGCCTTCTGCCGATCGACGATATAAGGCAGCACCGTGCCGTCGGCGGCGTATTTTTTGCCGCCCTGATGATTGGCGTAACGCCTGGCGCGGGTATAGCCCATCTGGATGAACTTGCGCGCCATATCCATGCCGACAAAATCATCCTGGCAACGATAGCGCTCGAACATGACAAAAATTTTTTCAGCCGACGCCCTGGCGATATCGGCGTTTTTAAAGCGCCAGTGCGGCAGGATCTCGCTTTTGTAAGGTTCAACCAGCAGCACGCCCTGCTCGCCGCGTCCCACCTGATAGCGCTCGGGATGGCGGCGGAAATCCGTATGGGCAAAATCTTGTTGATAATCAAATGGGCGCATAACCAGGTTCAATTGCGGGGTTTTTTTAAGCATAGCCAACGCGACGAAAAAAATGCACACCGTTCCGTTGCCTTGCGTGCCGTCGTGCCATGGCCATCTGTTTAACGCGGCGCAGGGGATAGCCAATGCACCATGTGAAATGACCGCAGGCGTAAGCAGAAACTTTTATGCGTCATCTTTCTGAGGTATGGTTATAAATACGCGCCATTTTTTCCTGTGACCTATGTCTATTTCGGTATTGCTGCACGTCGATATCCCCACCCCGTTCCGTCCCGCCTTCGCGCGGGCCGGTTTTCGCCTGTGCCCCGCGTTGCGGGAGAACGAGCTTAGCCCGATCCTGCCCGCTGACGGCAGCATAGACCCCGCCAGGGTGGAGGCGGTGCTGACCATTGGCTCCATCGGCCTGAGCGCGGCGGATATGGACGCGTTGCCTAACCTGCGGCTGATTTGCTGCCAGGGGGTGGGGTTTGAAAAGATCGATCTGGACGCCGCGCGGGCGCGCGGCATTATGGTCACCAACGGCGCCGGCACCAACGATACCGCCGTCGCCGACCACGCGGTGGCGCTGCTGGCGGCGATAGTGCGCAATATTCCCGACCTCGACCGCGCGGTCCATCGCGGGGAATGGCAACAGGCGCGGCGAACCCGCCCGCAGCTCACCGGGCGGCGCCTCGGGATAGTGGGGCTGGGCAATATCGGCCTTAAAATCGCCCAACGCTGCGCCGGGGGGTTTGATATGGAAGTGGCCTACCATAGCCGCACCCCGCGCGCCGATAGCGATTATCGCTATTGCGACAGTCTGGACGCGCTGGCGCGCTGGGCGGATTTCCTGGTGGTATGCACGCCGGGAGGGGCCGCGACACGGCATTTGATCAATGCCCAGGCGCTGGCGGCGCTGGGCGCGGACGGTTTTTTGGTCAATGTGTCCCGCGGCAGCGTGGTGGATACCGGCGCGCTGATCGATTGCCTGCGCCGCCGGGCCATCGCCGGCGCCGCGCTGGATGTATTGGAGGGTGAGCCGAAGGTGCCCGCCGCTCTGCTGGCGCTGGACAATATTATCCTGACGCCTCATGTGGCCGCGCGCTCGCCCGAGGCGCTGGACGCCATGTTCGAGCGGGTGCTGGAAAACGTAACCCGCTTTTTCGCCGGCCGGCCGGTGTTGACGCCGGTGCCGGGCATGGCGATATAATCTTTCAGGCTCAAGACGCTCAATCTTTCTTTGTGATAATAAGGAACCGGCATGTTGGATTACCGTGAACTTATCAGTCCCCCCTCGTTAATACTCTCGTTACAGCAGGAAAGCGACGCGCCGGCCCTTTTTGAGCTGGTGCACGCGGAGCGCGAAAGGCTGGGCCGGCATTTGTCCTGGCCGCCGCTGATTCATAACGTCAATGACACCCTGGCCAATATTCGCCATAACCGTACCGAGTTCGCCGCCGGACGATCGGCGGTCTATGTGGTGCGCTGGGAGGGCGACATCGCGGGTATCCTGTCTTTTAATACCATTAACGACAGGCAGGCGGAAATCGGCTATTGGCTGGCCGCGCGCCATGAAGGCAAAGGCGTGATGTCGCGGGCGGTGGCGGCGCTGATGTCATGGTATGGCGATGCGGGCAAACTGGATACCTTCATTATTCGCTGCGGGGCGGCCAACCGCCCCAGCAACCGGCTGGCCCAGCGGCTGGGGTTTGAGTTCGATTATTGCCAGGTGAGGGCGGAAAAAATCGGCGATCGCTATGTCGATCATAACGTCTATTGCCGCCAGTACCAACCCGGTCCGTTAACGCCCGGCCTTGACCACCGGCGTTAACGGACCGGCCCGCCGCGCTCGCGCACATCCTCCAGCAGCCGGCCCAGCACCGACGCCGACTGGCGCAGGCCGTCGTGCTGGTATTCGCTGGTCACCCAGGCCTGCAGGTTGCCGACCCGGGCGGCGGTATCGAGCGACAGCCCGGCGTCGACAAACATATCGTCGTGGTAGATAGCCGCGGCCACCGGCACCTCGTTGGCCGCCAGCCGCGGCGGATCGTACAGGGGCGGATAGCCGCCGCGCTCGGCCAGTAAGTTCGCGACCTCACGGAAGGGCCGTAGCGATCGGATTTCCTCGAACATCCAGGGATACATCATCTCGCCGGTGAACAGCAGCGGGCGGCGTTCCGGGGAAAATTCGGGAAACGACGCCCGGATGCGCTGCGCGCTCCAGCGGCCGGCGTGGTCGCCGTGGCCGTAGATGATTTCCTGCAGCACGGCGTAGAGCGGGTTACTGTCATAGGAGGTCAACGCCATGACCGAGGCGAGAAAATGGTCCGATAAGCGCGTTTCCTTCTCGTCGCTGAAGGCTTCCTCCATCAGCCAGTGGATATTTTCAAAGCCCCGCGCCAGGCCGAAATCATTGCCCAGGGTCTGCAGGCGCCGCACGCTCAGGCGGTCGCCGTCCGGCAGGCGGATATCTTGCGTCGCGATAATATCCGCCACCCGGGCGATGCGCGAACCATCAAGGGGATAGCGCCGGTAATATCTGTCATTTTTTGCGGCAACCCGTGGATAAGTGCGGCGATAGACCTCGTCCGCGTCGGCGTCCAACCCGGCCAGGCCGCCGGTGATATAACAGGCCGCCAGGCCCTGCGGCGCCATCGACAGATAGCTTAAGGCGATAAACCCACCATAGCTTTGCCCGAGGATTTCCCAGCGCCCGCCGCCGAATACGCGCTCGCGTAGATATTCATAGTCATGCACGATACTGTCGGCGCGAAACAACCACAGGTAATCGGCGGCCTGGCCGGCATCGGCGAATGCGGACAGGGTGGCGGATTCCACCCTGGCGCTGCGCCCGGTGCCGCGCTGGTCGACCAGGATCACCCGGTGGGTTTTCAGCGCTTGCGCCAGCCAAACCGGGCCGCCCGGGGACGGACGCGGCCCTTTGCCGCCGGGGCCCCCCTGGATATAGGCGAGCTTCGGTAAATCGGCGTCGCGCCGCGTCGGATCAACCACTTCCCTGGCGAAAATCTTGATGGTGCGGCCATCGCCGGGGTTGGACCAGTCCAGCGGCACCGTGACCAGGCGATCGCGTATCAGCATCCCGGGAATCATGTATTCGGACAAAATCAACGTCGTTTCCTTAAGAAATCAATGATGAGGCGCGGGCATGGCCTACCGGCATGATTTGCGGGGTGCCTGCGGCGCGGGAAGGGGTGTTTCAGTACCAAAACCCATGCCGATAATGCGTCCTGAAATCAACGGCACCCAAGGCTGGCGCCGCATCCAGCCGCCGATGGCGGAGGGGGCGCGCGCCGGATCCCGTGGCCGGTTGCCTTTACCGGTAAGCATAATCTGCAGCGATTGCAACGCCCAGGTGGGAAAACGCCTGCGCCGCTGTACCCGGTTTAGCTGGCGCAGGGTGACCCGGCCTTGCAGCAGCGGGGCGGTCAGCAGATTGGCCGCCGCCACCGCATCCTGAACGGCCAGATTAACCCCGACGCCGCCGATGGGCGACATGGCATGGGCGGCATCGCCGATGCATAATACGCCGGGGGCGGCCCAACGCCGTAACCGATCGATGCGGATCACCAGCAGTTTCACCTGTGACCAGTCGACGACGGCGCCGGCCAAACGGTCATAACCGAACGGCGCCACCTCCGCCACCCGTCGCAGCAAGGTCGCCAGCCCCTCCCGGCGCAGGGCGGCGAAACTGCCTTTTTCGATGCTGTAGCCGCACTGCCAGTAGTCGCCGCGATCGAGCATGATAAAATTATTTTTCGGCCCGCCGTGGCCGCTGGACTGGCCGGTGTCGTCGGATTGCCTGGGCAGCCTGAACCATACCACGTCGCGCGGCGCGCCGAACTCCCGCGCCGGCAGGCCGGCGGCGGCGCGCACCATTGACTGCCGCCCGTCGGTGCCCACCACCAGGGCGGCGTGGATGCGCAGCGGCATATCCTGCCCATCCACCGCCGCCACGCCGCACACCCGGCCGCCGGCGTTAAACAGCTCCCGCGCGGTAGTGGAACGCAGCAGCGTGAAGCCCGGCAAGGCCTCGGCGCGCTCCGCCAAAAAATTCAGAAACTCCCACTGCGGCATAAACGCCATAAATTTACACCGGGTGGGCAGGCGGGAAAAATCCGCCAGGGTGACGGTTTCGCCGCGAAACTCGCCACGCAGCTTTTCCACCCGTTGATGCGGCAGGGCCAGGAAATCGGTGAGCAGATCGAGATGATACATGATCTCAAGCGTAGAGGGATGAATGGTGTCGCCGCGGAAATCGCGCAGGAAATCCGCATGTTTTTCCAGCACCGTGACGGCGATGCCGGCCCTGGCCAGCAGATAGCCCAGCATCAGGCCGGCGGGTCCGCCGCCGACGATGCAGCAGCCGGTATGGATATCCGGCCGGGACGAACCGCCGGTGGACAGGTCGGGACGGGAGGATTCAACAGCCATAAAAATGTGCCGTGCCATAAAAAGATGATAATTGATAATACGTATCAATTATCATCTTGCAAGTGAATCAGCGGTGAAAGCGTGGTGGCTAATCCTGCCGTTCTATCGGTGGTGACGGGAAAAAGCCAATATTGCCCAGGCTTATCGCCCTGCTGATGGTCGCCACCGGACCGAGGAATTGCAGCAATGCCTTATGGATGGCGGCCTTGCCCTGGGTTTGATCGACGGTCACGTGGCGTTTTTTCTGCGCGTCAACCAGATGCAGGGTATCGCCGGCTTTGATGATGTTGCAGGCGTGCCCGGACACCGGGCTGAACAACCTGCGCCAGCCGGGCCGTTCCACGGTGACCACCGCGTTGATATCGCCGCTTTTGCGCAGTTTATCGGCGAGCTCCCCGGCTGAGTCAAATAGCGTTCTGGAGACATTGTCGAAGGTGGCAAACCGATCGGGACTGCCGCCGCGCAGATCCGTTAAGGCGGTGTGCAAATTGCCGGTTTTCAACGTGTCGGCCACCGCCGTGGCGCATGACATGCAGTTGGTCTGGCCCACGCCATGGAAGCCAAACCAGGAGGCGACGACCGCCAGCGGACGGAGCCATAAAGGCGGACTGCCGTGACGGTTAACTTCCGTCAGCAGCGTGTCACGGATATAGGTTTTCAGCTTGATGTTATAAATGACATGGCTTCCGGTGCCGCCCTGATAGGTGGGAGGGCAGGCTCCATTCTTCGCCACGGGATTGCGGTAGAG